>JAGQQT010000320.1 GCA_020426065.1 Planctomycetaceae bacterium
TTTGCCGTAACGGACCGCAGAAGCATTTTGCCTGATCAGGTTGGCAATCGACGAGTCGATGACGGTCTTACAGAAGGCTGACAGCGAGCCCCGAGCTGGATCAAACTTGGCCAGAGACTTGAGAAGGTATTTCCAGATGGTCTGTTCAATATCATCATGATCAAACAGCCGCAGACAGGCATGTCCCCGCAGCTGCCGGGACTTCTTGGATACCATCTGGCGAATTGGAGATTTGCAGTCGGTGATCTGGTGAGCGAGTGAAGAGGTTTGGCGTTTCGGGTTCATGGTGATTTCCCCAGCATGAGTTGCGTCCGCCACGTCCTGTGCGTGGCACCAAACCCCGGGGAAATTTCATGAAATCAGTGCTTATTTTTTCTCCTCGTCCTAAGTGTTCCCTGTGTACTGAGTTACGAACTGGATTTCAGGATTTCAGTTTCACAGAATCGGTTCCGCTGAAATCCGGTGTTCTATTCTTCTTCATCTTCCTCCTGCTCCTGAAAGCGAATGGGACCTGAGTACCGGAGTATTTTTTCCGGGTCATCCAGCGTCGCCCACAATTCCCGCAATTCCGTGTTGGCCTCATCCCGCAGATAGCGACAGATGCTGGATCGGGAAATTCCAGTCATCTCTGCCAGAGCTTTCTGGTTTGGACGGGGATATTTCCTGGGCGTCGACACATACTTTGTTGCCTGGTAGTGGTCCCGAGCCCCCATCACCAGCTGAATCAACTCCTTTTTCAACCGCTCAATATTCCGGCCAGCCAAATCCCGTTGCCGCGGCTTTTCCTCTGACTGGGCTTTCTGAATCTGATCTCGTTCCAGCAGCACATCCTCGACATCCCGCAGATCAAACCGGATGGCCTCTCCATCATAATCCAGGAGACTTTCCAGATCGAACATGAGGGTATCAATGGTCCCTTCGATCCGTTGTCGGCAGCGGGTACTGGCCACAAACAGCACGGCCTGACGGTATCGTGAAACATGTTCAGCTGCAGCTGCAGAGAGATTGCCTACTACAAACAGAATGGTCCTGCTGCGGCCCTGCCACCTTGCTTTACCGACGCTCCAGAGACAAGGTTCAACAACCTGTGCAATCTCAGTCCGAACCTGCATCAGTTCAAACAGGAACTTCAGGGCCCGGGATGTGGAGATCTGCCAGCGCTGTAACTGCACAGGATCAAGCTGGTAAGGACCACATTCAGGGCAGCAGAGAAAAGGAATGTCATTCCCCTCCGCATCGACCAGATAGGTCACGTCGCATCTGTGTCCTGACCCGCATCCCAGACAATCATAAGTGGAACTGTCTGAGCGGGGCTCAATCAGCTGCGAGATCTGGGGATGCTGCCGATAAGGCGCGATGACTTCCTGAAATTCACCCCCATGGATGCACGGCGGCGTAATGTCCCAGCGGCGAAGAATCAACCTCAGTGGATTGAGACTGGTCACGGTGAATCCCCCAGCGTTTCAGGTACTTCAGAATGATCGGCTCCCAGTGCGGATGTGTATTCCTCATGTTGCAGGTCGCCGGGTAACCGATCTCAACACATTTTTTGCCTGCCTTGCGCCCCTGTTTCTGCAGAAACTCGAAACAGATCGTGACCCTGTCGGCGATGAGTTCTTCCAGAGGGTTTTGTTCCAGATTAAGCATGCCACTCATCATCAGATGAATACTGTCCTGATGTTGGCCGGGATCAATCTCCAGATGCACCCGTTGTTGACTGCCGCGTCTGGTTAATCTCATCTTGTGGATTTTCACATACAGCTTGTCGACCGGGTCCACACTCAGCACGGTGCCGGGATACTTGAGATGATCCAGGTCATAAGTCACAAACTCTTTCCAGGCCACCAGATTGTGCGCCAGAATCTCGCGGGCAAATACCTGCTCCACTTTCTCCCGCATCATTCGATTGTTGAGCATGTGCAGTTCGAGCGAACCGTCCTCCGGACAAAACGCAAACGCGACCGTAAACGTTGGTCTGATCTTGCGGCAAACCAGATTGCCAGTGCGTGTATGAACCGGGATGCGGGTCATATAATCATCCGGGTAGGCCAGAAAATAATAGGTCCCCTGATGTTCGAACCAGTCCACGGTGCACCGTCCTCCCCGCCACTGGTTGTCCATCAGGAGTTTGCTCAATCCCCGACCAAGTTGTTTGATTGCGTGCACTGAGGTGTCTGGCTGATGATGCGGCAGATCATTCCGTTTTCGCCACCAGGTCAGATTCTCAGCGTAGTGCAGCTGTTGAGCCTGCCTGAAGATGGAGGGACAGTAAATCCAGCACCAGACGGCCTTTTCATAAACCGTCGCATCGCGGGCAATGAACTTGTCAAAACGGCTGCTTTTACGCAGTGCAGCTGCCTGAGTAATACTTTCGCTGCCATTCGTACCACAAAGCGTATGAATCTCCCGCATGGCTATTTCTGCTTTGGCCTGATCAGCACGATCCAGTCGATCGAAGGTCTCGATAATCGGCTGAATATTGTTGGGTCTGATCTTGCCCCACTCCAGATCCATATTCAGTTTCAGATGGTCAAAAAACTCTCTCAGGGCATAGACCGAAACGCAGCGGAAAAAGGTCTGGACCGTGAACTGTCGTGACATTGGCCGTTATCCATCTTGCAATAACGAGAACAATACATTTATCCACTTATGGAAATTTGTATCAATTTCATCCGGTTAACACAAGTGGCCAACAGCCAGGGCTCATTTTTTGGGCAGATTCACGGCCAAAACGTGTAGTTAACAGATACAGACATCTTTTCTATCTGACGGAGCGATCGTTATGCCCACCCCCAATAATTCCCTCGCCGACCTCGCCACCCTCCTGGCCCACGCCCTGTTGCGGCTCGCCGCCGAGCAGGATGCCGCTGACGAGAACTCTCAGAATTCTGGCCACACCTCCCGCCACATCGCTTGAGTTTCACCGCCACACAAGGCTCAGTGTGTCTCACGGTTAACGGCTCGCGAGAGCCAGTACGGACACCCATTTATAAGGAGAACACCATGGCGATGGACGTCGAAGCAGAGCTGGCCCGATTGCGGCAGCTCACGACCAAACAGCTCAAAGCGAAGTATGAGCAGGTTTTCGAGGAGGCCTGTCGGTCGAACCACAAGGCGTGGCTCATCAAACGAATCATCTGGCGAATGCAGGCCAATGTTTATGGCGGGCTGTCAGAGCGGGCGAAACAACGGGCGCTCGAGATTGCCAACGAGTCCGACCTGAGGGTCACCGCTCCCCGGAGTACACAGTCATCCAGCCATGCCTCAACGGAGGTGTGTACTTCGGCGGAAACTGGCCAGCACGATTCCCGGATTCCGCTCCCCGGTTCGGTCATTGTCCGGAAGTACAAGGGGGAGCAGTTGCAGGTGACGGTCCTCGTCGACGGGTTTGCATATCGGGGGGAGCATTACAAATCCCTGAGTGCAGTGGCCCGGGCGATCACCGGAACCCACACCAACGGGTTTTTGTTCTTCAAGCTGAATCGGGAGGTGGCTCATGCCGAGGCGTAAAACATTAGAACCCCAATCGAGTGTAATCCGCTGTGCGATTTACACCCGCAAATCGACCGAGGAAGGACTGGACCAGGAATTCAATACGCTGGATGCCCAGCGGGAAGCAGCCGAGGCCTTTATCTCCAGCCAGAAAGGGGAGGGGTGGCTCTGCCTGCCTACCCGGTATGACGATGGCGGGTTTACCGGTGGCAACATGGAACGCCCTGCGCTGAAACGGTTACTGGAGGACATCGAAGCGGGTCTGGTGGATTGCGTGATTGTCTACAAGGTGGACCGCCTGAGTCGCTCGCTTCTTGACTTCACCCGGGTGATGGAAGTATTTGATCGGCACGGGGTGTCGTTTGTGTCGGTCACGCAGCAGTTCAATACGACTTCATCAATGGGGCGACTGACGCTCCACATCCTATTGTCTTTCGCCCAGTTCGAGCGGGAGATCATCAGCGAGCGAACCCGGGACAAGATGGCCGCTGCCCGACGCAAGGGACGCTATACCGGGGGACCTCCGCTTCTGGGCTATGACATCGACCGGGAGAAATCCCGTCTGGTGGTCAATGAAACGGAAGCCGACATCGTGCGGGAGATTTTCCGGCTGTACCTGAAACGGGGATCACTGTTGGCCACACTGGCGGAACTGGACCAGCGGGGCTGGAAC
Organism: Planctomycetaceae bacterium; assembly: GCA_020426065.1. GTDB lineage: Bacteria > Planctomycetota > Planctomycetia > Planctomycetales > Planctomycetaceae > Rubinisphaera. The sequence continues at coordinate 4,166 of JAGQQT010000320.1, forward strand.
ACCAAGTCCTACACCACCCGCAAAGGGGAGCCTCGTGGTGGTCAGCCATTTAACAAGGCCCGCCTGCACGCCATCCTCACGAATGTGGCCTACATCGGACAGGTCACGTATAAGGGGGAAGTCCATGACGGGCTGCACGAGGGGATTGTTCCACCGGAACTGTTCGAGGAGGTCCAGCAGCAACTGGCTGGCAATCGGGTCAGTGGCCAAACAAGAACGAAAACCACGGCGTTGCTGCAGGGGTTGCTCTACTGTGGTCCCTGCGGATGTGCAATGTCGCAGAGTCATACCACTAAGCAGCGGAACAAACGGTATCGCTACTATGTCTGCACCAACGCCCAGAAACGGGGCTGGCACGAGTGTCCGTCGAAGTCGGTCCCGGCTGATCAGATCGAACAGTACGTCATTGACCACATCCGCAGCATGGGGCAGGACGAAAAGCTGGTAGCACAGACCATTGCCGCGGTCCGGGAGGAGCAGACCCGCATCAAAGCCGAGGCATTGAAGGAGCAGCAGCGTCTGCAACGGGACCTGAAACAGCTCAACGCTCGCCTGCAGCGGATGACCCGCGATCCCGCCACACTTGATCCGGCTGAACTGGCCGAGGTCCAGGAGCAGATTCGGAAATCAGAACAGCAGCTGGCCACCGCAGCGAGACAGGCCTATCAGGGGCCATCACTGACCGACGAGCAAATACGTAACACGCTCGAGCAGTTTGACACGCTCTGGGACAGCCTGAGTCTTAAAGAACGTCACCGAGTGCTGCACCTACTGATCGAACGGGTCACATACGATGGAGCCGCCTCGACGGTTTCGATTACCTTCCAACCCAACGGCCTTGAGAGCCTGATTCCAGAAGGAGCAGACCATGTCTGAATTGACGGTCACCCGCAAAGTCCACTTCCAGACCGGGAAGGCGGGGAGTAGACACATCGAGAACGGTTCAGCCCGGAAACCAGCTCCCGCACGATTGCCACGGATCACGAAACTGATGGCCCTCTCGATTTACTACGACCAGCTGATCCGTGACGGCCACGTGGCCGACTACGAGGAACTGGCCCGCCTGGGCCAAGTCACCCGGGCCCGGATGACACAGATCAT
>JAGQQT010000321.1 GCA_020426065.1 Planctomycetaceae bacterium
ATTCAGATCATTCCAGATTATCCCGCGCAGGGATCCGTTTTCGACGGTGAAGTTAGCAAAATCTCCCGCCGTAGTACGTTCACCACCAGTAACACCCACTGTCTGAGCGACATCATATCCGGGAGAGACATCCCAACCTGCAGGCAGGATTTCAGTGACTTCATAGTCTCCTTCTGACAGGCTGATGAAAGAGTAATTTCCATCTTCATTTGTCAAAGTCGATGGTTCCGTGCCATCCAGAACGCCATTGTGGTTGAGGTCCAGAAAGATCGTCCAGTCTGCCAGGCCCGGTTCGGTGAACTCACCCGTGGTGGAATCAACATTCCGGATACCATCAAGGTTCGCATCATTCCACACGGATCCCTGAATGGAACCATTCGTCAGTGAAAAATTGGCAAAGTCGAGTACAAATGTTTCGAGAGCATTGAATTCAGCAGACTGTTTTGTGTCGAACGTCTTGGAGACTTCCCAGCCAGCAGGAAGTAGCTCGGTAACTTCGTAAGTAATCCCAGTTGGCACATCAATGAATTCGTAACGCCCCTCAGCGTCGGTCAGAGTGCTCGGTTCATCGGCGTCCGGCAATGAGTTCTTATTCAGGTCGAGAAAGACTGTCCAGCCTTCCAATCCAACGTCAAGATAATCCCCAGTGACAGGATCAACGTCACGAATGCCATCACCATTGCCGACCTGGTCATTCCAGACAAATCCGGTAATGGTTCCTCCTGCAAAGTTGAGGAAGTTGACAGTTGCATCCGCTCCGCTGACAACCGAAATATCTCGTGATGCGGGTTGTGTAGCCCGCCAACCCGTTTCAATCAGTTCGGTAACCCGATAAGTTCCTGGCAGGACGTTCCTTATTGTGTAATCTCCATCAACATTCGTGACGGCGGAAGGCTCCGGTGATCCATCTGCCAACGTGCTGAGTGTCCCGTCCTGATCGATATCAAGATAAACAGTCCATCCGGACAGGCCGTCTTCACCAGCAGTTCGGACTCCATTACCGTCAATGTCGTTATAGATCGTGCCGACGACAGAAGAGAGAAGCAGTCGAGATTCAAGTGCTTCAGTCCCGTTGAGCTGAGCAGTAAATTTATTTCGACGGACCGAAGAAACCTTTCGGGAGTTTAGAACCGATTTACGAAACAGTGAACGGACAGCGTGAGCGCTCGAATAGATCGACATTTTGATATCCCCTGCAGATGCCCGATTAAGTGTTGGGAAGTCAGCGAAATACTTAGGTTTTTGTATTCTCTGACTTTTTATGGAATACTTCCGGGATGATTCCGACTCCCAGCCCTTTGACTTGAACGTCATGTGCGGATGTGAACAGGGCTGAGGAATAATCTAGAAATCGCTGCAATAGGTGTATGCAGGGGAAAATTTGCATTTCTGAAAAAACCTTGCCGGGGAAACCCCCGCAAGCGGAGATTGCACTGCAATTCGCTGCAGAAACTTGCAGGATCCACTGGTGCGTTGCAGAATCCAGGCTATTGAGGGGAGTTCAGCATGCCATGCTTGATCGCGAACTGGGTGAGTTCTGCACGGCTGCCCAAATTCAGCTTGTTCATCAGCCTTGAACGGTAAGATTCCACAGTCTTGACGCTCAGGAATAGCTGTTTGGCGATTGCCTGATTGGTGTGTCCCTGTGAGACCAGAATCAGGACCTCTCTTTCACGGGCACTCAGTGTCTCCAGCAAACCTTTGGATTCAGGTGTTTCCGTAAGTGCGGGTTGAGCATCGGTTTTCGACCCAGGCAGATTGATCCAGGTTCCTCCTGAGGAAATTTTGCGAATTGCAGTCAGTAATTCCTCGTCAGCTGCAGACTTGACGATGTAGCCCGCCGCACCTGCAGCCACTGCCATGCGAAACATTGCCACATCATCGTGCATTGTCAGGATCAGGACGCGAGTCTCCGGGAATGAACGGGTCAGCTCTTCAATCTGGTCACGGACATTTCCGCCGGGCATTGACAGGTCGAGAATGAGCACATCGGGATGCATTTCCCGCACAAGCTTCCGAGTCGTCTCGAAATCTCCTGCCTCTCCGACCACAGTCATATCCGACTGGGTACTGATCAGCATCCTCAATCCTGAGCGGAGAATGACATGATCATCCGCGATAAACAGCCTTATCTCAGGCATCTGGAGTATTCCCCGGATCGAGCGGTAACCTCACAAACACGAGTGATCCCGTTTTGGGGCTGGACTGAATGGTGACCGTTCCGCCATACAATGTCGCTCGTTCTCGAATTCCGAGTAATCCATAACTATGCTCTGCTGAATCCCGCATCCTTCGAGTATCAAACCCATGTCCATTATCCTGGATTTGCAGATTCAGGCACTGATCCTGTACGTCAATTGATATCCTGACCAGACTGGCTGAGGAATGCCGAATCGCGTTGTTCAGTGCTTCCTGTATGATGCGAAAGGCGGTTGATTCCAGTTCCTCAAGCAGGTTCCTGTCCTTCAGACCACTGCTTTGAAATTCAATTTTAAGATCGTCTGAATAGTTGGTATCAGCAATGAGTCGTTCGATGGCGGCGGCCAAACCAAGCTTATCGAGAATAATCGGCCGCAGCCCCTGCATAATCCTTCTTAACTCTTCGTAAACATCACTGCCGATACCTCTCAGACGCTGAGCCAGTTCGCGAATCGGTTGTTCACTGGCTGTTTCTTCCAGAGCCCGCAGTCCCAGCATCAGGCTGGTCAAAGATTGCCCAAATCCATCATGGAGATCCTGAGTGATGCGGCGGCGTTCATCTTCCTGAACTGTCAACGTCCTACGCAGTAAGCGCATCCGACTGTCTGCCAGACGATTCATGGGGCGTACTGCAACAATCCAAAAAATTGGTGCCAGCAAAAGGGTCAGCAGAAAGGCATCCATCACGGCTTCCAGTGAATCACTGTTACCCGATGGAATGAGTAGAGGCAACAACTTCATGATGCCGTATTCACCCAGGAATGTCATGACGAGTGCCAGCATCAGTAACCTGACAGGTCGAACAGGCTTGGAAGTCAGGTGAAGGTTGGGCATGCCGGTGACAGTAGTTGGTGAAAGTGGAGATCCCGTTGTCTTGATCACAACGGGAGCAGAAAAACTGACTTGGATTGAAGGTAAGCGCGAAAGGATGAATCGTCAAGTGGTACGTTGCTGCGCAATTAATTAGAGCTAATCACGTTTGCATGTAACCTGCGTGAGTCAGGTAGTTTCGGCTTTCGCTGGCGGTGATCATTGTGGTGAGTTAGCCGATCGTGTGCCAGAGGGATTAGATCGTGCGTTGCTGGGTAACGCGGAGTTGGTGCTTAAGTTTGGCAAACATCGTCTCGATTGGATTCAGATCGTGACTTTAAGGTGGCAGGTATCGCACACGGGCTTTTGCTCTCAGGATGGCCTTGGCGACTCCGGCCAACGTGTGCGAAATGAGGTTATCCATGACGACGATGTCGCCTGGGTTCAGATCTCGCACCAGGTACTGTTCGATCCACGCCAGGAAGAGTTCTCAGTTGATGGCCCCATCGATGACTACCGGAGCGACCAGACCATGACTGCGAAGTCCACACAGAAAAGTTGTCGTTTTCCAATGACAGTGCGGCACGGCTTCGACGAGTCGCTGGCCCCCTTGTGGACCAGCCTCGCAGAGGCGTCATGTTCGGCTTGGCACACGTTTCATAGAGGAAGACATGCTGCTGCGAAGACCAGCGTTTCTGACAGCTACACCAGTATTTCCGCCTTTTGAGGACATCCGATCGTCGCTGTTCGCAAGCTATCAGCGACTTTTATAAACGAGTAGCCGAGCCGACGGAATTCCAGTCAAACGGTTTTGAGAGCGCAGGTCAACTGGAGTTTATCCTTGACCGCACCCACCGTTCTGGCCTGCCCTGTTTCGAACAGGTGTCAAATCTCAGCTTCTCGATCGATCAACGCTCGACGAAGTCCCCCGCTGTACGGTTTCGGTTCGATGGAACCGGTTTGCGCCACTTGCTGTTTGAGTTTCTTGACGAAGGGCACAGAGACCGAATACTTCTCATCGACCTACTTGTTCCGCATTCCCTGTTCACTATCACACCAGATACGACGTCTCAAATCCGTTGAGAATGCTGTCGGCATGGATCTCCTCCGTGATGCCATCAGTTTACACAACGGTTCTGCAACCGAACATCGCCCGCGAATCCGGGATACAGTCAAAAATGTTTTGCTCTAGTTTTCATTTTCATAGAATCAAGACGATTTCATCTGGTCCATCCCAGCTGTTTCAGGATGTTAACGGCATTCGCCAATCTCTCATGAATTTGCATGATGTATTATCAGTGCACTCAGATTAAGGACTATGGCTTTCGACGAGAGTCGTTGTGTATTTCTCAGTCTTCAACAGGAACAGAAACAAAATCAGCAGGAGAGAGAACATTCCCCTGCTGCAGAAGCAGGCATCTAGTCATCTTCCCGGTCATTACCGAGATGATCTCCTTCGTGATCAACTAAGCCAGAACCATCGTCGTTATCATTGTTTTGATTGTCGTCCACAACGCTGGAATCGTTGCTGTTATCGATGCCGTTCGTGTGATCCGATTCGTAAGGGTCGTCATCATCGCCACCGTTGCGGTCGCTCAGAGAATCAGTACCGTTTCCACCATGTTCGACGTCATCACCATCGTCTCCCGTGAGATGGTCATCACCGTCGCCCCCTTCAAGGTGGTCGTTGCCACTCCCTCCTCTGATGTCATCAGCACCGGAATCTCCATTGACGTAGTCATCCCCATCATCCCCGAACAGGAGGTCATCTCCGTCTCCACCACTGACCCGGTCAGTTCCAGCATTGCCGTGGATTTCGTCATTTCCTGAGCCACCACCAATCCGGTCATCTCCAGCTCCCCCGTAGATGACGTCATCCCCATCGCCTCCGGCGAGGATGTCACTGCCTGTAGTGGGATCTGTGTCGTCTCCATAAAGATGATCACTTCCTGCGCCACCACTGACGCGATCATTTCCCTCACCTCCATGCTCGATATCGTTGCCGTCGTCTCCATACAGGGAGTCATCTCCGGTACCTCCATCGAGCTGGTCGTCTCCATTACCTCCCCGGATCTCATCAACACCATCATCTCCAGAGATATGATCGTTGCCATCATCTCCGAAGAGTCGGTCATTCCCCGCTCCTCCACGGATGTCATCAATTCCCGCGTTGCCTCGAATGTAGTCATTTCCATCTCCACCGCTGATACTGTCGTCGCCAGCACTCCCATAGATTATGTCATTTCCAT
>JAGQQT010000322.1 GCA_020426065.1 Planctomycetaceae bacterium
AGTGATCGTCGAGAAGCCGGTTGTTCAGGAAGTGATTGTGGAAAAGCCTGTCTGTGCTGACTGCCTGCCTTCACTCGGTTTCTTCGGTGTGATCTGCCCGGAAGGGATGCTCATCAAGGAAGTGCAGCCCAACAGTGAAGCCTGCCGACTCGGTCTGGCTCCTGGCGATGTGATCAAGATGTTCGATGACATCCGGATCATCTGCGAAGACGACTGGCTCCACGCTCTGAAATGTGCCGGCCCAACAGCCTGCCTGAAAGTGATCCCCTGCGGTGCTCACGAGCTGATCGAAATGCACGCTCAACTGTCCCGCGGCCTGGCTTACTAATTCAAGAGTAAAAACCAGAACTCCCCCGGCCCCTGTTCGCAGGGGCTTTTTTCATGCGCGGAAAAAGAAAGTCGAGTACAATCCTTGCATCACATGGCCTGGCAGGCTTGAATGATGCCACGGCGGCAGGGAGTTGGGATTCAGATCGGAAAAAAACGAACACTGCCATTAAGTCTGGCCAGTTCTCACTGAAGAGAGATGATTGAGAGAGTTATGACACGACGTGGAATCATTCTGGCAGGGGGGAGTGGCACCCGGCTTTATCCGGCGACATTGCCCATCAGTAAACAGTTGCTGCCGGTTTATGATAAGCCGATGGTTTATTACCCGCTCTCAACGCTGATGCTGGCCGGGATTCGCGAGATTCTGCTGATCAGTACCCCGCACGATTTACCCCTGTTTCAACGGTTACTGGGAGATGGATCCCAGTGGGGAATCACGTTGCAGTATGCCGAGCAGCCAAAGCCGGAAGGTCTGGCTCAGGCATTTCTGATTGGAGCGGAGTTTGTGGGGGATCGGCCGAGCTGCCTGATTCTGGGGGACAATATCTTCTACGGGGATAAAATGAGCAAATCCCTGCAGCGGATCAGTCAACAGACAGACGGGGCGACCGTGTTTGCCTACCACGTTCGCGATCCGGAGCGTTACGGGGTAGTAGTTCTGGATCAGGATGGGAAACCGATCGATATTGAGGAGAAGCCCCAGAAGCCCAAATCAAAACTCGCGGTCACGGGATTATATTTTTACGATCAGCGCGTGGTGGAATATGCCCGGCAGCTCAAACCCTCCCGTCGAGGGGAACTCGAAATCACGGATTTGAATCGGGTTTATCTGGAAGCCGGGACGCTGAATGTGGAAGTATTTGGTCGGGGAACAGCCTGGCTGGATACCGGGACGCATCGTTCGTTGCTGGAAGCCTCCGACTACGTGAGTGTCATTGAGGAACGACAGGGCCTGAAAATCTCCTGTCCGGAAGAGATTGCCTGGCGAATGGGTTATATTTCGGCGGATGAACTGGCCAGACTGGCAGAACCGTTGCGTGCCGGTCAGTATGGTCAGTACCTCCTGGAACTGCTCGACAGGACATCTGGAAGCTGATGGGATTCTTTCCCACATCAGATTGAACTCGAAAACCAGAGCAGGCGAAATGTGGCTTTGGATTTGATTCATGAGAGAAACCCATCTTGATTCTCCCTCCCGACGCTTCCGGTGGGGAGTGTTTGCCCTCAGCATGCTGCTTCTGGTGCTGTTCTGCAGTCTCAGACCATTTGATGATCTCAATCCCTCAGCTCAGCGGCTGGCTGGTGTTGTGACAGTGATGGCTATTTTGTGGTCGACTCAGGCGTTACCGCTGGAGGTGACCAGTTTATTGCCGCTCGTTCTGTTTCCGTTTCTGGCAATTGAAAACGCGAACAAGGTCAGCCAGGCCTACATGAATTCCACCATTTTGCTGTACCTGTCCGGGTTTGGAATTGCGATTGGCGTGGAAAAGTGGGGACTGCATCGCCGGCTTGCACTCACCTGCCTGCGAATGACCGGAATCGGGCCGAAGCGGATTGTCTGGGGATTCATGCTGGGGACAGCTTTAATGTCCATGTGGATCAGTAATACCGCTTCCACATTGCTGATGCTCCCCATTGCCATGGCAGTTCTGGAAGCGCTGCATGTGGAATCGGAGGATGAGTCCCGGCGGGAAAGTCTGACTCATCATTTCTGTGCGGCGCTACTGCTGGGAATTGCCTATTCGGCTAGTGTGGGAGGGATGTGTACCCTGATTGGAACTCCTACGAATGGAGTTTATGCCGGGTATTGGACTGCTTCCCAGGCTCCGCCGGAAATCATTCAGAAGTATGAAATCTCGGTGGGGCAGTGGATGGTCATGTTTGTCCCACTTTCCGCGATGATGCTGGTCATGATCTGGCTGATCATGTGTGTTCCGATCTGGAAAGGATTGTCTTTCGGTGCCGATGCCGGCCGGCATCTCCGCCAGGAATACCAGGCACTGGGGCGATTTGGGGGCGCAGAATGGCGGATGATGATCGTTTTCGCCATTACCGCTCTGCTCTGGACAACCAGGGCCAGTTTACAGATTGGCTCGTTTCACCTGATTGGATGGCAGGATCTGCTTGACACTTTGATGGAACGGATCGGCTGGGATCTGCGTTATGCGGGATTGCTGCACGACTCCACTGCCGGATTGCTGATGATGTCCCTCATGTTCCTGATTCCCGCTGAAAAGGGAGAGCAGGGCCAGCAGCTTTATCTGATGGACTGGGAGACGATCCAGCGGAAAACTCCCTGGGGGATTCTGTTGCTGTTTGGTGGGGGATTTGCAATTGCCGATGCCTGCACAGCGACAGGCCTGGCTGCCTGGATTGGTGAACGCCTGGCAATGTCGATGGAATCCTTTGGTCAGGTTGGTCAGATTCTCAGTGTCACCACACTGGTGATTTTTCTGACCGAATTTACCTCGAACACCGCCACAATTGCGACCCTGCTGCCGATTCTGGAAAAGACATCTCGCGCCCTGCTGCTGGACCCTCGAACGCTCATGCTGCCAGCGACCATTGCAGCGAGTTGTGCGTTCATGCTGCCGATTGCCACGCCCCCCAACGCAATCGTCTTCAGCTCCCAGAAACTTCGGGTTCTGGACATGATGAAGTACGGTTTGATCCTGAATCTGGCGGGGATACTGCTGGTCACACTGATGACCGTGACCTGGGTGCTGAAAATCGGGAATGTTTCCTGATCAGCTTCAAATTATGAATATCGGCCCGGATGAGCAAAAATTCACATAACTGGGAGTAGTTACGCGCCGATTCAATTAATGAAAATAGTGCTATGCAATGTGTTAAATTTGTGTTAATATTATCTGGCTGCATGATGTATTTTTCCAAGTTACCCAATTTGCCTCGGCGGATGACTGATCAACACGATGCTGATCAGGTCTTTCGACAACAGTCTGGAAGATCCAGTCTGTCAGGGATTGTGGAGCGGCTCGACTGACAATCCCGGCAACTGAGATTCTGCGAGGCTTGATCTCCCCTTTAAAAAGGAGGGTGAAGCATGAAGCAAACCTTCGTGATCACAGCCATTGCCGTTTCCGCATTCTGGATTGGAACCCAGCTCTATCTGTCAGGATATGAGCAGGGATATGTTGCCGGTGAAGACTCAGCCTGGAGTCGGGCGAATCAATCATTGCTGACCACGCGGTCAAACAGGCCACAAATCAATCCAGCTTCCAGTGCACTGGGTCCGTTGCAGAATTCGGAATCCAGTCCCTTATTGAAATAACAGACTGCATTATCTGTCTTCATGATTGCACTGACGTTGCTCTGCGTTCAGGTTCTGCGCAGACCTTGCTGACTTTCCGGTGAATGCTGAAATCCGGACATCGACCCTGCCAAACTCCGGCAGGAGGCGATACGATGCCAACTGTTACTGACCCAGAAATGCCCCTGCAGGGGTGATCCGTGGAAGAGCTTTCGGGCGGGGCTTTCCATCCCGTTTCACTTTCCTGGTTGGATGATGCACGAGGATCTGTTTTGTGAATGAATCCCCACCTGCAAGTTCAGCATCGCTGCTGACACGCACCATGCCACTGTCGACCTTCCGTTTTCCAGGCGCCATCAGCGTGCACTGGTTTATCTATCTGCGCTGGGTTGCTGTGCTGGGACAGCTGGTGACCATTCTGGCTGCCTGGAAATGGTTCGTCATCCCACTGCAGTTGCAGCCGCTCCTGGTTACCGTGGGGGTGACTGCGCTGACGAATCTGACGTTAATGTTCTGGTATCTGGGCTATCGTTTACGCGTGGCCGAGCCTGCTCACTCCCGATTGTGGTACACGGTTGTCTCGATTGTCATGGCGCTCGACCTGGTTCTGCTGACCTGCCTGCTCTACTTCAGTGGAGGGCCAACCAATCCGTTCTGGGTCTTTTTCTTCGTCAATCTGTGCCTGGCAGGAGTTGAGCTGACCGCACTGGTGACCTGGTGTCTGAACGGATTGGCGATTGTCTGCTTTGCATTTCTCCTGTTTGATCATGTTCCTCTGGACGCGTTAGGGGTGGGCGATCTTCTTCTGCCGATCAGCCATTCAGGGAAAATCACCCAGATTCATACCGGGGTGTTTTATGCCTTCATTACCTGTGCATCGGTCATTGTTTCCTTTACGACACTGGTGGCATCCCGCCTGCGGAAACGAGATGAAGAGCTGAGAAAGCTGGAATCTCAGCGGATACGCAGCGAGAAACTGGAAGCGCTGGGAACACTGGCCGCCGGTGCTGCCCATGAACTGGCCACGCCTCTGGGGACGATTGCGGTCATCATTGGAGAACTCCAGCATCAGTTGCAACGGGAGAATGTTGATCCCCTGATCCAGGAGGATATGGCCACCATCCGCTCTGAACTCAATCGCTGCCGATCGATTTTAAATCACATGTCGGCTCGAGCGGGAGAAGGGACCATTGAGCGTAAGGAAACGGTCCAGGCCAAAGTTCTGCTGGACATGATTCTGGCTGAAGTCAAAGAACCTGAACGGGTTGTTGTGGAAATTGATCCCAAAGCTGCGGGAAAAACACTCTATCTGGAGCCCTACGTGACCGCTCAGGCCCTGCGGGGCATGATCAAGAACGGACTGGAAGCATCCCCGCCCGAGGGAAGGGTGAGTGTTTTCCTGCGGGAGGCACGCAATGGAATTGTGCTTGAGTTTCGAGACCAGGGAGAGGGAATTCCATTACATCTGCTTGGCCGGATTGGTGAGCCGTTTTTCACAACCAAGAGTGCAGGCAAGGGGATGGGGCTGGGAGTGTTTCTGACCAGAAGTGTGGTAGAAAGACTGGGAGGAGCGATGACGGTCGATTCCAAACCGGAGCAGGGGACCACGGTCACCTGTTTCATTCCGGCTCAAAATGGCTCCACTCTCTGATCAG
>JAGQQT010000323.1 GCA_020426065.1 Planctomycetaceae bacterium
TGAAGAACTTTCTCCGCTGGGAGAACTGTAATGGCTGGCTTTTTTTCTGAAGCAGAATCAGCTGAAACGCTGGCTGATTGCAGGAGTGGTCTGTGCGGCGGCGGTCGCTTCGATCAATCCCTGCAGCCGACTCCTGGAGTGGGTGATCCGCAAGCTGGAACGAAGTTCACACCTGCGGGAGGAAGCTCCTGCCTGGCGACTCAAATTTTTTCAGGTACTGCGCTGGATTGGGCTGTTGGGCCTGGGCTGGATTCTGAATGCCTGCAGCCTGGGTTGTGTGCTGGTTGGCATCGGTCAAACAGTTTCTCTTTCTGACTTGCCGGTCTGGATCTGTGCAGCGGCCGGTTCGACATCACTTGGATTTCTGGTGCTGTTCGCACCGGGAGGTCTGGGGGTTCGGGATGCATTATTGATGGGTCTGCTGCAGATGTGCACGCCGATTGCAACTGCTCACATCGTTGTGATTGCAGTCCTGGTCCGACTAGTCTCTCTGATCAGCGAGCTGCTGTTTGCCCTACTGCTTTATCTGGTTCCGCCCAAGCATCCCTTAGCGCAATGAAAAACCCACACCAGCAAGGCTGATGTGGGCTCGGTGAAATCAGATTTTGTGGCTGGCGTCAGTCAGCCAGTGACCGCGATCAATAGCAGCGTTTTGCCGGGTACAGGTAGTGGTTGTACTGCAAAATGAATTCGGAGTCAGCCAGGTGAACTCCGTCTGCCACTTCCAGCAGAGGCAGAACCACAGCTGTCGTCAGGCTGCCACTTTCTCCAATCAGGGCGGTGGTACCCATGGTCACATTCAGAACATCCACCCGGTTGTAGAGATTACCGTAACCGGCAGCACCAACCGTGATCAGGTCGGCATCATTCATGGTTGTGGCATAGTGCAATTCGCAGATTGCGGCCAGTCCCTGCAGTCCCCGTTTGGGTAAATCAACGCAGCTGTTGCCGTTACGAGCCAGGTACATCCAGACACCGGATTGCCAGTCGAGTTTCAGGATGTTCTGATGATTCAGGTCACCTGTCTGGGTCACTACACCACCAGTGCTGGCGCTGAAGTCATCCGCATTGAGGGCGAAGTCGGCCTGCATGAAGAACTGGTGGAAGACTCGATCATTCGGCTTGAAGACAGTGGCGAAGAACGGTGTCAGGCCGATGGTCTGATTCTTCACAACAACCTGATTGGTTGCGGGTGGCTGATCCCGATAAATCAGATCCGGACCTGTGGGAAGCGTCATCCCCATTCCGGCGGTCATCGTCCAGCGTTGAGCGCAATCCTGGTACAGCATTGCTTTGTAAATCATGGACAGGTTGCCCAGCTCTATGCTGTACCCATCAATATCTTCCTGCCCGAGTTCCAGAGTCTGGGTGTTATCGGGAGCAGAGTAAACAGGCATGCGGAATTCAATCGAATTCCAGCCTTCATTGAAGGTGCGTTCATACTGAAATGTGAACAGGTCCAGATTCGCATCGACATTGTTGTCTACCGCATCTTCGAGCTGATAAGCATTGCGGAAGTGATTGTAAGTCACAGCAAAACGATCACGGGGAATCGGGCTGTTGTTTTGCCCGATCTGCAGACGGGTTCCCCCGGAGGCTGGTCCGGTAAACTGATTCGTGAGGAAGTTCGCATAGAAACCTGGTGCGAGGAAGTCCCCGATCATGTTGGGCGCTGCAGTTGACTGGACCGATGCAACCTGGGGAGTCTGAAAGTTGCTGGTGATCGGCTGGAAGGGATCCTCATCCACCTGCTTATCGTCCTCCTGCTTTTCGCCATCCTGTTGAGGCACGACTTTGCCATCATCAGGAGTATAGCTGCCGGGAACTGGTTCCGGTTTCGGTTCAATCGTTTCCCCGATTTCTTCCGGATGACAGGTATCGCAATCCTGCTGGGTCTGGCAGGGATTACATTTGCTGGATCGTAACGGCTGACAACGCGAACGGGACCGGGCGGCCGCTGCATCAACATCCTGTATTGTCCCACATGTGGCCACGGCCAGTGTGAGTGCGACAAAGACGCGAATCATCTTGATTTCTCCTTCGAAGGCGGTCTGATTTCACCTGGGGGGAATTGAACGGATCTGGACCTCGAGATCCAATTCCCGCACACCCTCCGCAATGGTGTACAGCCTGTGTTATCGATGCTTCGATCGGATCAAATCAGCATTTCGGCAAAGTCAAATTCATTCCGCAGAATACCGGGTTTCTGTAAAACTTTTTTTGCGATTAACCGGCACAACCCGTCCCCACAGATTCGTTTCATCCTTAAAATCATGCAAAAGCCGCACGATCTGACTGTTCAGCACAATCCGTGGAACAGGTTCATGCAGAGTGGATTCCGCGAGCGTTTCGATTTACTCTGGTGAAATCAGCACAGACGGAGCAAACCCGCACACTGAACGCTCACGCTCCGTTTGCTGGTTCCACCACTTGTGAAAGCAATACCATGGCCGGGAAGAAACTGACTGTTGTCATCTCGCAATCTCAAAGCACAAATCCGCAATATCGCGATCTGGAAGAGTCGCTCGCAGCGCGATTGATGATGCAGGGAGATGTCGATGTGGCACTGGTTCCGCATCTTTACGATCTGCATGCCGATCACACCGGGATGCTGTTCCTGAAATCCATACCCGGAGATGTGGTTGTGCTGGCCTGGCTCTATCCCCGCCCGATCCGCTGGATTCTCCATCGACAGGGCGTGCGTGGCCAGGAAGGACTGACCCTGCTGGAACAGGATGTCGACGATGAGGACGAAGACGATCAGGAACTCTCTCCGGACCGGGGTGTGGGAATTGGTGAACTGCCCGCTCGGAAAATCTATTGCATTGATCTGCGAGTCAGTTCCTCAGTGAATGACTACTTCGAAGAAATCCAGCGGATCTGCAAAGAGAAATCTGTCCAGACCGTACAACTGCTCGACTGGATTCAGGGATCTCCGCAACCGGAACAACTGGCTCGCTACCTCAAGACGCCCGACACCGCCCCTCAAAACGGACACCAGTCCACTCCCGCTACTGAAGCCGCAGAAAAAGATCCGGTCAAACGCCGCTGGTATCCGGTCATCGATTATGATCGCTGCACCAACTGCCTGGAGTGCATCGATTTCTGCCTGTTCGGTGTGTACGGCGTAACGTCGAATGATTTGATTGTGGTGGAAACGCAGGATAACTGTAAAAAAGGCTGCCCGGCCTGCAGCCGAGTCTGCCCCGAAAATGCCATTCTGTTCCCCGGACACAAAACCCCTGCCATTGCCGGGGCTCCGGGTGAAGTGGCCGGCTTCAAGGTTGATCTATCAAAACTGTTCGGAGCGGATACAGGGATTGACATTGCGGTTCGCGAACGTGACCGGGAACTGGTTGCCGATGGTCGGGAAGCGGTTGGAAATGCAGTCGGTTTGCGAAAACGGCAGTCGCACAAAGAGAATCAGCCAAAGGATGAGTTGGATGAACTGATGGACTGTCTGGACGATATGCCGTTCTAAAACGACGCTTATGAATTCACCCCCTTCGCAAGAATCGATCAGTCAAATTACGGATCAGAACCCCGGACTCGCTTTGCAGGCATTGGAGAAAGTCCGCCAGGAACTCCTGGCCGAGCGGACTCCAGATGGTCATTGGACGGGCGAGCTTTCCACTTCCGCTCTCTCTACGGCAACCGCCGTGATGGCGTTTCATCAGCCGCTGCTGGCTCGGCCGGATGATCCCGCCGCTCCTACCTGGAAAGAACTGATTGAGCGGGGAGTTTTGTGGCTGGTTGAACATCGTAATCCGGACGGCGGTTGGGGTGATACGGTTCGCAGTAACAGTAACATTTCGACCAGCACACTTGCTGGTGCCGTCCTGGAAATGGGCCAATCCTATTCGACCTGTGCACCCCGGTTGACTCCCGGGTTCCTCGAACCGACAAGGCAGTATCTGAAAAAGCATGGCGGGCCTGATGCCATTCGGGCGCGCTACGGAAAAGACCGCACTTTTTCGGTCCCCATTCTCATGCACTCCGCCCTGGGTGGAGTTGTCGAATGGAAGGAAGTCGCCCAGTTACCATTCGAACTCGCCTGCCTGCCTGCCAACTGGTACAAGTGGGCACAACTGCCGGTGGTCAGTTATGCCCTGCCCGCCCTGATTGCCATTGGGCTGGTTAAGCATCGAAAGCAGCCTACCTGGTTTCTGCCCTGGCGCTGGTTAAGAAACCTGGCTACAAAGCCTGCATTGAAGGTTTTGAAGTCCATTCAACCTACGACGGGCGGATTTCTCGAGGCAGCACCTCTGACAAGTTTCGTAACGATGAGCCTGGTTGCAGCGGGCGAAGCCCGGCATCCTGTCGTTCAGGAAGCGTTACGGTTTCTGGAGAACTCCGTCCGGCCTGATGGCAGCTGGCCGATCGATACCAACCTGGCCACCTGGACCACCACCCTCAGCCTGCAGGCTTTGGGAGAGGCTGTTCCGCAGGAACAGATTGAACCTGTCGTCGAATGGCTGCTGGGCCAGCAGTATCAGGAAGTGCATCCTTACACCAACGCCGATCCCGGAGGCTGGGCCTGGACCGACCTTCCGGGAGGAGTGCCGGATGCCGATGATACTCCCAGTGCCATGCTGGCCCTCACCCAGATCCGTCCCCGCGTTTCCGAGACGCAGTCCGCCAGAATTGAAACGTCTCTCAACAATGCGGCCCGCTGGCTGCTTTCCCTGCAGAACCGGGATGGAGGCTGGCCCACGTTTTGTCGTGGCTGGGGCAAGCTCCCGTTTGATCGCAGCTCCTGTGACATCTCCGCTCATGTCTTAAGGGCACTGCAGATTCAGGGACTGACTCATCAGAAAGCAATCCAGCAGGGTTACCGCTTTCTGCAACGTCAACAACGGGAGGATGGAGCGTGGCTTCCCTTGTGGTTTGGCAATCAGTTCGCTCCAGATGATGAGAATCCGATTTACGGAACCTCGCGGGTGCTGCTCGCTTACACCGAAGATCAACCCGCGATTCTGGCCGGACTGGTTCCCCAGGCAGAGGACATTCGGCAGCGCGGGATTCAATTTCTGCTCGACTGCCAGAATCCTGACGGCGGCTGGGGCGGTACGAAGCAGGTCTCTTCCTCTGTGGAGGAAACTTCCCTGGCACTGACAGCTTTGCAGGAGAACCGGGCAGACGCAGAAGCAATTGAACGGGGTCTGAACTGGTTATCCCGGGCGATTACCTCGGATCAGCATCAGGTGGCGACGCCGATCGGGTTTTATTTCGCCAAACTCTGGTACTTTGA
>JAGQQT010000324.1 GCA_020426065.1 Planctomycetaceae bacterium
TTCCAGCTATTTGTGTTTATTAAAATTGATGCAGCGTCTTTCCATGTAATTAGTTCCTTGAATATGTTGGGGGTGTTGTTGCCGTTATCGGCGTGAATAAATAGGTCTTCAGTCTCGCATGGTGAAGTCCTTCTTGCTCCATATAAATCATCCGGAAATATATCACTGTTAGAGTTTACCCATTCTATTTTGTATTCTGATAGCTCGGGGCATAATAAATCGTCATTTATCAACGCGATCCTGCATGCTTCCTTGTTGTTTACTAGCACGCTTAATGAATGGAGGTATTTTTCCTTGACTGTAAAGGATATTCCTAGGGAGTGAATTCTATGCGAAAAGTTGAATCCACCCTCGTCATCCAGGTCTCCTAGGGTAAATTTATTGGCAAATGAATGTCGTGCCCAGTTAGCTAAATGGTTAGGTAGCTGTGTGTCGTTTAAATTGTAGGGGGATATTTCAAATGTGTCATCTTCTTTTATGTCGCAACAAAGTGATATGCGTACATCTTCAACGCAGCCCGAGGATGGATTTTGTCTCCAGTCATTTCTGCCATGGAGTAAGTTGTCGAACCCGCCAAGATTAACGTAATTACCTCCTGTTTCCGTAATGTCAGCATCTGTGTTCATGTTGAATAGGACTTCTCTTGCATAATGCAAGGCGTGTATGATGCTGCTTTTTCCTGCACTGTTGGCGCCAAACAGAAGCGTAATCGGAGCCAGGTCTAGCTCGATCTTTTCGCCAATGCCCTTGAAGTTTTCAATTGATATATTTGTCAACATCTGATTACTTACTTCTAGACGCAAATATGGGCATCAGTGATATTGTTTGATTTGACTTTGGTTGGCGGGCCAATTCTCAGACTCTTCCCATCTACATACCACCAGCCGTCTATCGCCATGGGGGCGAGCATGGCGGCAGTATTCAGCGATTTAGCAGGCTTTGAAGTCAGGTATACCAAAGGCGGTCTTTCTTCAAATCGATTACTGAATTTTACCAACAGATTTGACCTGTTATGAGACCTGGCTTTTCCATTTCCCTGTGCAAATGGCATGTTGCCATATGGATCAATGATTAACAAGCAAGCAGGGGATTCAGAACTGCCCATTACATCCGTCAGTTGAGGCAAGCTCTCTGGTGTTGCATACGTGACAGCTCCTTCCCTCCAGAATGCTGGGGCTATCCTTGAAGGGCAATGCTCTGAATAGTCGGAGTGAGTAAACCAGTTCTGAAACAAAATCTTGGTTGTTGCAATTGCAACATATTCATTTTGATCGTCACATTCAGCCAGAGATCCGATCTTTTCGCGTATCCAATCCATGTCATGACAGTTTCCAATCATTACTGCTAAATTGTCTTCTGTTAACACGTTTGCTGTGTCCGAGTCAAAGCGAAAATCCCCAAGACGTTTTTCACTCATGCGCGCTATGCGATGACCACGCATGACGGGTACTTCATATATTGGGTAAACATTCATAGTGAGTTCTCCACAATCTTGTTGCCACATTCTGAGCAGAATCTCGAAGTAGCCATAAGGGGATGGCCACATGCTGTGCACGTGGCTACTACTCTGTCTTCGTACCTTACGATCCTGTCTCGATAATCGATAATAGCAGGCGTCAACGTGTTGAAAATCTCTTGGATGGCTTTCAGGAGGTGCACTGTGGCAGTCTTGCTTGTTCTGTCATCATTACGCGGATTTGCTACGCATCGAAAGCAGCCTGTATCGTCATTGCATTGGCAAGATGCGACTCGTTCAAGCGATTTATCCACTAGTTCTGGCATTAAATCAAAAGCTTTGTCAGTCAGCTCCACTCCGTCGTAAACATTGTCATAAAGTATGATGAATGCTTCGTTTTTATTTGTGCGGTCTATCGCGGCAGCAAAATCCTGAGTATCGCAGGGGCCTGAGATGGTTGGAAACATGCTGTAGAAGAGTCGCTCAACACCCAAAAGAGCAGAATTGGGAGATACCCACAATTTGTATGAAAGGAAATCCCAAAACTCTTCGGCAAAGCATAACATGGTGCCTTCTGTCGGCAAGCGGTGTGGTTTCATACCTGCGGAACCTGGCCAGGTCATAACCGTATTTCCACTTGGATCTTGCTCAGAAACGCATACCAAGTATTCGGTTACATCGATCGCGGCAGTGGTGACACAAACTTTGTGATAATCCGCCTTGCGATACAGATTTCTTACTTTGATTTTCTTTTGTATGATCCCCTTGGTCTCATGACGGGAAAATTCCTGGCTTAAGCGGATTTTCTTCTTTCCGTGAAGTACATTCTTAACTCGATATGATCGACCGCCATGTCGGTAGATTCCATTCGTGTAGCACTCTCGCAGAAGATGTAGGTCATCAATTTCTCCAATTTCAACATCGTTAACGAAAAGCTTATAAGGCTTTTCTCCTCCATTGCGGAGATTAACCTCGACTTGAGGGTCATTCACGTAGAAAATCTCTTGATTGAGTTTTCCTTCATTGCGAAGTTTATTAATCTTGCCTAATTCGTCTCCAAGTGTCGCGATGAGTAATTGGCTTTCATCACCTCCGATTTCTTGTGCCGCACAGGCGTAATGCTGATACGCGACTCGAGCATTGTGCATGCTTAGTACCAACGGTTCTGTTTCGCGTTCGAAGAGTTGGTCTGGGTGATTCGCGTAATAGGAATCAATTGGTGTTTCTGCCGGAATCAGAATTGCAGCTCCATCTCGACCACCTCGAGCAGCTCTTCCAAAACGCTGCCAAAAACTCATCATGCTGTGCGGTAGGCCAACACAGACAACTACATCGATTTCACCAATATCAATTCCAAGTTCCAAGGCACTGGTGGAGTAAACGAGTTTGACGTCTTTGGTTCTCAGGCCAGTTTCGATTTCCTCTCGTTGGAATGTGCTCAACCCCGATCGATACACACGGGTATGTGATTGATCTTCTGGCTTGGTAGCTCTGCCTAGCATACGTTCTGCAGAACTACGACTAGGGCAAAAGACCAGGCATGTCATGCCTTCATCGGCAAGCTTTTTGCCGAGTTTCCGTCCAGCGTCATAGAAATGGTCTTCTCCCCGCACCATCCAGAATTTGCGTCTTCCCTGTTGACTTCCATCTCGATCTGAGTCGACACAATGGAAAGATTCACCTGTCAGGAGCTCCATGTGCCCCTTGGGATCCTGTACTGTGGCTGATGTGGCGATAAATCGGGGAGAACTTCCGTGGTACTCGCAGATTTGTCTCAATCTTCTGAGTACAAATGCGACATTGGTTCCGAATATTCCCCGATATTCGTGGCATTCATCAATAACGACATATTTCAGTCGTTGAAAGAACCGACTCCATTGAGAATCGTGATTATTTAGTATTGCCAAATGCAGCATGTCAGGATTGCTCAGGACTACTTGAGCTGTATCACGGAGCTCTTTCCGGGAAGCTGATGGAACACTCCCGTCATAACGACAAACAAAGTTCGCATTTGCTTCTTGGAGAGCGTTTAAGTTTTCGATGCCGCAAATGATTTCTTGGAGCTTTAGCAGCTGATCATTAGCTAAAGCTTTTTGAGGATAGAGGAACAGGGCAGTTGAGTCTGGGGCCTCGCAGAGGGTATGACAAACAGGAAGGGAATAGATCAGCGATTTTCCGGAAGATGTCCGTGTCGCAACAACCGTATTATGGCCAGCAAGAATAGATTCAATTGCTTCATGCTGGTGAGTGTAGAGGCCGTCTGGAAATTGTTCTTTCAAATAATCCAGCACATTTTGGTGCAGGCTGGATTTCTCCAGAGAGTGGAACTGGCCTTCGCGGGGGCCGTCAATGGGAGGATCATAAAGTAATTTCAGGGATTCATCAGAGTTTAGGATTTCTTGGACTCGTGTGATGACTGAAGTTGTCAATTCGCTCTCCGCGTTTGAGGAACAGATATTCTGATCTGTTTGAGGCTTATGCGAAGTGTATGCCAAATGGTGTAAAACGAGAAAAATGCTTGAAATAATGGTCGATGGGCTCTTTCTAGGCTCAGGTGGCAAATGTGTGGCAACAAATATAATTGTGAAGGAACATCTCCGTGTGTGCTTTGATTTGCTCTGCTGCAACGGGAACCTTCGTTCGCAATTCCGTCAACTAAAAATGGTCGAGAACTCGTACGAAACCTCGACCTGAAAAGCAGTTTGTTCAATTAATTGTGCTAGCAGGTCACTGTCATTTGAGTCCTCTTCGCCTCCCATTGCTGCAGTACAGCATGATGCGACTCCAGTTACCTATGAATCATCGATTATGGTCTCAGTTCTTGCTTTTCATCTGCCTAATTTATCTTCCGTGAATCCTCGAGAAAATTGTTCAGGCGCTCAGCAATCAGATTTCGTCGCTCTGCCAGGAATTGCGTGTAGGCTTCGACTGTCAGCAACTCCGTTGCGGTGGGGATGCACTGAGAAATGAACGGCTTCTCGCCCTGCTTGTCGATGATTTGGGAGAAGTAGATGTGTGGTGACTTGCTGCTGATGCTGCGGTTTGTCTTACCGCCGATAAATGACAGGTTTGCGATGTCATTGATGACGACCGGTCGGAAATGCCCTTTGAGGATTGCTCTTGGGAAAATGTGATGGAACTGAAGATGATGCTGCTTCCCCTTGTGTGATAGTGAAATCGCCAGGTTCGAAACCCAGTCTTTGGCTCCGTCCTGGCTGAAGGCAAGGAACATGGTTTTGAAATAGGCACTCCGGGCGTTCCTGCCTTCCAACTCACCGGGTTCGATTTCCAGTTTTCCGAACTGGAGCCGAAGCGTCTCTATGATTGCCTCGATCCCATTATCATTTCGCAGTCGATTGAGGTCCTGGTCGAGCAGCGTTTCTGACGAGCCTCGTGAGTATCGGCCCTTCGTGTTGGCAACTAGCAGCCAGTAGCGAAGATCGGCAGCGTGTTGGGGGCTCAGTTTGTAACCAAGCTGGTGACCTGCGTATCCGAGAGAAATCATTAGGAACGGCGATGACAGCAGGGCAGGACTGTCGATTCGGACATTGCTCTTGAGGAAGTTGATTGCGAAACGCATCCCATCCTTGCACTCGTCCCATCCCTTCTGAAGCTGCTCGATTGTCAGGCGACCGACGGTCTTGAAGCGTGACTGCCCGGTGACGAACGAAATCAGATTTTTGACATGTATACCAAGTTCAAGGTCAAACCCCGCTTCGGTACACTCTTCCTGAA
>JAGQQT010000325.1 GCA_020426065.1 Planctomycetaceae bacterium
AAATTGGCGCTCAGGTGGTGACGAGGGAAGGGCAGGGGAAAGTGATCAGTCAGGAGATCCTGTCACGGCAGGTTGTGATTGCCTACGAAGATCGCAGACGTGTCACAACTCCGCTCACAGAAATTGTCTCCGTCCTGAAAACCAAACCGCAACCCAAGGGGAACAAACCCAAAGATGCTGATGAGGAAGAGTAGAAGGATCGATTGGAAACGAAGCCCAGGCATGGGATGAAATACAAACCAGCTGAGTCGTCATCCAGAGCGGAGGGCGATGCACGTCTTTGATTATCTCGACGGGAGGATTCAGCCATGCGGTGTTTCGATGTACGCTCTTTGAAAACGATCTGTCTCCCTAAGCAGCTCAGATCCGCCTTTTCTCTCCTTCCGGTTTTGCTGCTGGCCAGCAGCCTTCTGATGCCACAGGACATTGCCTGGGGAGCGGAACCGCAGCCCCTTCAGGCCGGAACGGCTGCCGTGGACATCACGCCGCAACAGTTCCCCATCAACATGCCGGGGGGATTCAGTGCCAACATGGCCGAGTCCGTCCACGATCCGTTCTTTGCCCGGGCAGTTGTCCTGTCCGACCAGCAGACCACCATTGCCATGGTGCTTGTCGATAATCTGGGAGTTGATCCTGCGGTCATTGAAGAAGCGAAACAGCTTGCGGCAGCCGAAACCACCATTCCCCGGCAGAACATGCTGGTCTGTTCCACGCACACGCATAGCGGTCCCCCCTCCAGTGGAAGTTCCGGAGCGGCTCCTGAGGTTGCTTATCGTCCTCTGCTGACTCGTGGAATTGCTGATTCCATCATTCAGGCCTACCAGCAACTGCAACCTGCCCAGGTCGAGTTTTCCTCGGCGGACCTGCCCGAAGAAGTTTTCAATCGCCGCTGGTTTCTCAAGCCGGGGAAAATGCAGGCCAATCCTTTCGGGAAGATGGATCTGGTGAAAATGAATCCACCCCGCAGTCCGGATGTCCTCGAACGTCCTGCTGGCCCTACGGATCCCGAAATTACCATTCTCTCCGTTCTCGATGACAAGCAGCGATCGCTGGCGTTGTTTGCGAATTATTCTCTGCACTACGTCGGCGCAACTCCCCGCGGCCAGCTTTCGGCAGACTACTTCGGCGAATTCTCCCGACTGATGCCGAGCCGTCTCCGCACAAATGAAAAATTTGTGGCGATGATGTCCAACGGCACCTCGGGTGATATCAACAACATTCCCTTCGGCACCACACGCCCACCACGGGAAACGTTTGAGCAGATTCGTATTGTCGCCCAGAAAGCTGCCGATACAGCCTGGACCGCTTTTGAGAAAATCGAACAACATCAGTCAAAAGTCTCACTGGCGATGCTCGAACGAAAAGTGGAACTGAAATATCGTCGCCCTTCAGAAGAGGAAATCGCGTTTGCCAAACATGTGCTCGAACTGAAGGATGAAGCGGAAATTGCCAAACTGCCACGTCTGGCCGATGCCTATGCCAGACGGACCATGAGTGCCGCTGAGCGTGAAGAAGACTCCGTAGAAGTCATTCTGCAGGCAATCCGGATCGGCAATGATGTGGTTCTGGGAATTCCGTTCGAAACACTCGTGGAAATCGGTCTCGAACTGAAAGCCCGCAGCCCATTCGAAAACACAATGGTGATCGGACTGGCCAACGGACGCTATGGCTATCTCCCCACACCTCATCAGCATCGACTGGGAGGCTACGAGACCTGGCTCGGAACCAACTGGGTTCAGGAAGATGCCTCTGACATTCTGACCCAGAATCTCACCGAGATGATGAGCTCTCTTCATCAAGAATTCGCAAATCCCTGATCCAATCTGTGGCAAATCACTTTCTGTACCCAATATTGCCATAGAATTGATATGTCCACTGACGCTCAGGTTCCCGGAACGAACACACCTGCTCGTTCCGGCCTTCATCATCTGGTTTTCAGCGCAGGTTTACTCGGGCTGATCTGCTGCAGCGCACTCTACTCCGGCGCTTTGAACTTCCTGTTTATGACCTCCCTGCCGGATCAGGATCGGGACTGGGATGGCCCGACGATCGTGATCACGCATCCTGAAAACAGTGCTGCCGTGTCTACCGACAACTGGCCTTGTCTGTTCGGCCCTCTTCAAAACAGCACACTCAACAGTTCCCTGATGTTATCAGAGGCGGGGCCAGAAAAATTTGAGATCCTCTGGGAACGGGAACTGGGAACCGGATACAGTTCTCCAGTGATCGCGGGCGGTGTGGTCTATGTCCCGGACCGGAGAGAGGATCAGGTATTCCTGACTGCCATCTTACTCGATTCCGGGGAAACTCTCTGGGAATGGAGTCAGCCCACTGATTACGTCTGCCCGAACCCACCCCACAGCAGTGGACCTTACAGCACCCCACTGGTCGACGGGGGATTCGTTTACTTTCTGACTGCCGAGGGGGAGTTGATCTGCCTGGATGCACAGACAGGGGAAAAACATTATTCCCGCCCGCTCAGTCAGGAGTATTCCGTTCCCGAAAACGTATTTGCAGTTGGGCATACACCGCTCGTTTATCGTGACTGGCTGATTCTCAACCTGGGTGGCAAGCCTGACGCAGGTCTGGTGGCTCTCGAAAAAAAGACCGGAGAGCTGGTCTGGAAAAGCACGAATTTTGGAGATTCCTATGCCACTCCGATGATCGCAACCATCCATGGCCGGGAGATTGGATTTGCCCTGACTGCCGAGCAGGCGGTCAGCTTTGATCCGGAAACCGGTGCCGTGTTCTGGAATTTTCCCATGCAGGCAATTGCTGATGATTTCGTGAATGCCACATCCCCGGTCCACTATGGTGACCTGGTCATTTTTTCTGCCTATCAGGCGGGAACCTATACGCTCAGAATTCTGCCTGACGGACAGTACGAACAACTCCGGCACGATCGTCGCCTGCTGGTCAGCCAATTCAATCCGCTCACATGCCGGAATGGCTACCTCTTCGGCTGGCACTTTTTTGACAAGAGTTTTCGCTGCATTGATCTGGCTACCGGCAATCTGATGTGGAAATGCAATACCGATATCGGTCGGGGCACACACCTGATGTTTGAAAACGTTTGCCTGCTGGCCGGGGAATCCGGTCAGTTGGCGCTGGTCGATCCAGACCCGGCTGGCTTTTCCATCAAACTGGAACCGGACTTGCCACTGCTCAAAGAACCTGCCTTCTCCGCTCCGGCATATGACGGTGGCAGATTTGTCTGGCGCAATGAAGAACGAATCATTTGCTTTGGCATCGCTGAAGCAGATCCTGATTGATCTTCCGGCGGACTGTCTGCCTGTGGAGTTTCTGCTTTCGTTTCAGGCTGTTTGGCTTCGATGGGATCAACATAGGCCTGCTGATTCCGATAGAGATCGAGCCGGTAGTAATAATCCGCCTTCTCCGAAATGCTCACCAGATCATAGGCCTTCTGCTGCTGCTCAACGGCTTCCTCGAACCGGCCACAACGGGCGTAGGCCGCCGCAAGTGTGTCCAGATAAACTGCACTCTTCCATTCCGTCTGTTCACAGACTTCCGTTGCCAGCTCGAGAGCCAGTTCCCCATTCTGATACTTTTCATCAGCACAGGTTGCCAGTATCCAGGCATAGGCATTTTTCTTTTGAATGCTATTCTTGCCACGATTTCGCGAAGGATTGAAATCAGCAATAGCCAGTTCGTACTGGCCTGATTTGGCATAAGCATTTCCCCTGAGGTAACGAATCATATCGTTTGAAGGATCCAACTTCATCGCATTTGTAAAATCAGCGATGGCTTCTGGATAGTTGTGTATTTCAGAAAAGCAAGTCCCCCGATTGATATAAACTTGTGGTCGTTTGAAGTCTTTCTCAATCGATACAGAAAAATCCCTGATTGCCTCTTCGTACCTCTTCAGCTCCATGAGGCACTGACCTCTCTGAAAATAATACAGGCTTTTCGATTCATTCAGTTCAATTGCTCTCGTAAAGTCCTTATCTGCCAATTCCCATTGCGCAGTAGCCTTAAAAACCAGCCCTCGTTTGTAGTAAGCAACACTATATTCCGGGTCGGCTGCAATGGCTTCTGAGAAGGCTAACTCCGCTTCGTAATACCCATTTTTAGTCAATGCATTTTCACCTATTTGAAGCAAGTCGAAACTGGGTCTCCCTGGCTGAGGAGTAATCTGGTCGAGAAAATCATCAATAATGTCCGAAGTGTCCTTTGGAGATGGTGTGAAGACTTTCGAGGCATCTAGAACTGGAAGCTTAGGAGAAGTAAGTGATTTATAATTATTCTCCCGTAAATCTGTTAAATAGGGTTTATTCATTCTTGATGGCTGTCGGCTGTCATGAGTCCAGTTGTAAGACAGATACCCCTTAATTGCAAAAAACGCCAAGACCACAAACACCCAAGGAAATCCACTCTGAGTGCCATTAACTCCAGCTTCTTGATTCTCAGTCGACTCTGCCATCGTTTTGGTAAATCTGATTTTTACCAGCGGCACCTGCATCAGGATGTCTGTGTCTGAAAGAGTGCCTGTTTCCTCGGCCAGTTGTTCGACTTTGCTGGTATATCTTCGGGCACGGAGCCAGGACACAAATGCATTTGTTTTGAGCTGGCCTTCCGGTGTGAACTGTTGACGGAGAACAGCTGGCATCGCTTCCAGTGCAGTTGAGGTGACGGTCCATTGCACATGTTCGTTGGGGGGAGCCGCTTTTTGTTCCCGGATTTTCCGCTCCACAAGTGGGCCGATTTCTCGTTGATACAGCAGTCGCTTCTGCCAGGTAATTTCAGGCGTATTGTGTTCAGATGATGATTCTCGAAAGGCCGTCAGAACGGCCGCCGATATCGTAAAGCCTGGCGCAAAACCCTGCTCGGCAATCTGCCTTAAAGCCCGTTTTCGCAGTTCGGTTCTCTCTGGAACAGCAGAACCGCTCTGCAGAAGTGGCTCCAGCAACTTCCGCTCAGTCTCACCAGGGAAACCAGTTTCAATTTCCTGTTCTGCCATCGTTCATCTGAACTTCAAAAAAAAGCAAAATTATAATCTCATCCAATAACTGCAACTCAACTGATTCCTTCCGGCACCGCGTACAGGGTCCAGGCGGCTGTCAGGAAATGAATTGGTAAATCATCGGCGTACTCTCCGACAAACTTGCTGATGGCCGGGTTCTCTTTTTCTGAGCCATAGGCCATATTCCTGAGAATCCATTCCGAGGGG
>JAGQQT010000326.1 GCA_020426065.1 Planctomycetaceae bacterium
GATCAACGTAAATCCTCTTCTCAGATTCATAACAAGCTCCTCGAAAGCAAATTCAGAAAATATGGGATCTGCCTGGATCCATCCTCATGCACAAGCAACTTTCAAACACAGGATAGCCTGCCATCAGGCCTTGTCGATGTGATATCGCGTCAATCATTTGATATATTTTACCATCCACGATAACCTATATACACGAATACTCCGTATTTAAGCACCACTCAAACACATGGACCGATGCACATACCGTGTAATATTTCTCAACACATTTGATGGATTTTACCGATGCTGGCGCGGCGATCTGTAGCCCTGCTTGTGGAAACCTCCAATGCCTACGCTCGTGGTATCATTGAAGGGATCATCGATTACGTCCGGCATCATGAAAGCTGGTCCATCTATCTTCCCGAGCAGGAACGGGGTGGAAAACCTCCGGACTGGCTCAATACCTGGAAAGGGGATGGTGTCATCGCCCGGGTGGAAACACAGGAAATTGCCGAAGTCATCCTGAAAAGCAATCTCCCTGCCGTCGATGTCAGTGCCGCTCGACTGATCCCGGAGATTCCCTGGGTGGAAACCGATGACGCAGAAATCGCCAGACTGGCGTTTGAACACCTCTATGAGAGGGGGTTTCGAAATCTGGCATATTGTGGCAACACCCAGTTTAACTGGTCCAAATGGAGACAGGATGCATTCTCCCAACTGGCTCTCGCGGCCAAATGTCAGCTACACATCCACGACCTCAACAGCTCTGGAGCCCAGGAAGTATCGTGGACTCATGAAAAAAAGGAGCTGGCCAGATGGCTGCGATCATTACCTCGCCCGATTGGCATCATGGCCTGCTACGACATTCAGGCCCAGAAAATCCTGGATGTCTGCCGGGAACTCGACATCGCTGTACCTGAGGAGATGGCTATTATCGGCGTGGATAATGATGAACTGATCTGCGGACTTTCCACTCCATCACTGACCAGCGTGATCTGCGATACTTATCGAACCGGATACGAGGCCGCTTCGTTACTGGATCGGCTGATGATAGAAAAGGATGTCGGGCCAACAACAATACGTGTTAAACCACTGGGAGTTGAAACAAGACGCTCCACGGAAACACTGGCGATAGACGATCCGGAGCTGGCGCTGGCGTTGCGGTTCATCCGTGAGAATGCCACTACTGGCATTAATGTGCAGGATGTACTGAAAGTTGTTCCGTTATCTCGTCGGGTACTGGAAAACCGTTTTCGAAAACTACTGGGGAGAACTCCCCATGAAGAAATTGCCCGCCTGCGTGTAGAAAAGGCCAAGCAGCTTCTGGTGGAAACAGATCTGAAACTGAGTGAAATTGCCCAACGATCCGGATTTCAGCACGATGAATACATGACCGTGGCATTCAAGAAGTCGGTCGGGATTCCCCCCAGCAAGTATCGCAGTTCCGTACAACAGTAGCACTCGCAGAAAACTCCGGCCAGACTCAGCGTTCGATGGATTGATAAACCAGAGGCTTCACGAGCCATTCGGTCTGGAAGGAATAGGGCATCACCTGTTCGAGTGTCACCACGATCAGTCCCTCGTCTTTCGGGCTGACCCAATAGTGTGTTGACGCTGCTCCGCCCCAGCCGTATTCACCAACTTTGGCTGCAGGATCCCATTCGGTATCTGCGGTGCGGACGTTAAAACCAAAACTGTAGCCGGTTCCATATCGGATCTGACTCCCAAAGCGGATCGGAAATGCCTGCGGAGGAAGTTGATCAGATGTCATCATGGTAATGGCCTCCGGACTCAGGTATCGCCTGCCATTCCACTCTCCCCCATTGGCAATCATCAGCAGGAACTGCATGTAGTCAGCAGCAGTAGAAACCAGTCCCCCACCGCCCGATTCCACTGCAGGCTGCTCATAATAATGCTCATTGGACCTGTGGGTCTGCATCGGCTGCAGCTTCCCTTCTTTCTTTTCATAGCAGACAGCAAAGCGGTTCCGTTTTTCTAAGGGAACATAAAACGCCGTATCGGTCATCATGAGTGGACCTAGCAGACGTTCCTGCAGGAATTCCCCCAATGGTTTCCCGGAAACATTCTGAACAACCAGTCCCAGCACGTCGATGGAATTGGAATAGATCCACTGTTCACCTGGATGATAGGCCAGTGGAACTCCAGCAAGCCGCTTAGCATAATCATTCAAGTCAGTGGCATTACTCAGATCCGCTTCATTCAGCAATTTGCCGACAGGATCATCTCCACGACTGCCAAATCCAGCGGTGTGACGCATCAGATCCGCCACCGTGATCGGCCGGTGGGGAGCAACAAGCCCCTCCGGAGTCCAGACTTTGACATCAGCCAGCACGGGGACATAGGTTGAAGCTGGTTCTGCAGGATTCAGTTTCCCTGCATCCACCAGCATCATTGCCGCTGCCGTAACGATCCCTTTGGTCATGGAATAAATCCGCACAATGGTCTCCCGCTCCATGGGCAGATCAGCGGCTTGATCCCGTTTGCCATACGCTTCGAAAAAGACGACTTTCCCCTTGCGGGCCACAATCACAATTCCACCGGGGATCTCACCCTGATCAACCTGCTGCTGCATCGCCTGATTGACCTGAGCCAGCTTTTCTGAGGACATCCCTACCTCTTCAGGTTTTGCCCGAGGCAGTTCACCGGCAGGGAGCGACAGATTCAAACAGGACAGCAACAGGAAGAGAATAAATACCGATCGGAACATGGATGTGATCCAGATAAAAATGTGCTGGGTTTACTATTTCCAGAATTGAATTCAATTGTTTTAGTCTGCACCCTGTTATTTGGGAACCTGCCGGTTATTTTCGAATTGAATCTGCTTCAATCCCGGTGGACAGACCTGGGCAGCAGCAATCCGATCATGCAGCTGGCGGGACAACTGTTTCCGGATCTCTGAATACTGGGGGGAATCGGCCAGATTGGTCATTTCTCCCGGATCAGCAGATTCATCGTATAGCTCGGCTCCATCCGCCCCTTCCAGCCCCCATTCGGTGTAGCGGTATTTGCCCGTCCTGAGACTGTAACCGCTCTGGCACTGACTCAACGCCGATGTCCTGGGTGACTTCTCCGCATCCTGCAATGCTGCCTGCAGACTGATCCCTTGAACCGTTTTGGGAGCTTTCAGTCCGCACAAGTCCGCCAGGGTGGGATAGATGTCCGCCATCTCAACCGGAGTGGATACGGTGGCTCCGATATCGCTCACGCCCGGCCCTTTCATAATCAAAGGCACCCGGGTCGCATTTTCGAACAGTGTCATCTTCTGCCAGTGACCATGTTCCCCCATGTGATAACCATGATCGGAAGTGAACACGACCACCGTGTTGTCCGCCAGGCCTGACTTTTCCAGACCTTCCAGAATCCGTCCAACCTGGGCATCGGCAAAGGTAATCGAAGCGTGGTAGGCTTGAATGGCCTGGCGGGCCAGAGATTCTTCCAGATCAATCTGGTGCTTCTTGGCATGAATCGTTTTAACGGCAGGAGCGGGGAGTGTATCCAGATATTCCTGAGTAATTCGTGGCACCGAGATCTCGCTCACCGGATAGCGTTTGAAGTAATCGTGCGGTGCAACGTAGGGCGTGTGGGGTCGATAGAGTCCAACAGCCAGAAAGAAAGGCTGCTCCGTTTCCGCATAGGCATTCAACTGCCTGATCGCTTCATCAGCAGCAATTCCGTCGGTCTGTTCCTGATCCGTCCCATCTGCTGACAGCCAGCTTAAAGTTCCGCCATAACTGCCGGGCGTGAGAGTAAAAATCTGATCCTGATCAATCACATCTCGTCCACGAGGGTTGATCGTGATATCCCAGGAGTAGGGATCATCATGGCCGCTGGTACCAATGTGGAGCGGCACGTTGTAATGGTAGATCTTGCCAATTCGTGTGGCCAGGTAACCATTGTTCCGGAACATCTGGGCCAGAGTCACTACATTCGGTGTGTGCTCACGAACATAAATCGCATTCCTGTGGATGAGAGTCTGATCAGGATACATTCCGGTCATGAAAGAGGCCCGGCTCGGTCCACACAATGGGTATTGACAATAGGCCCGATCAAATCGGACTCCCTGAGCGGCCAGTTTGTCGATGGTGGGGGATTCGATTCCGTTGTTGCCGTAACAACCCAGATCGCAATTGAGATCATCGCAGATCAGGAACAGCACGTTCAGCGGTTTGGCATCGACTGCAGCGTGGCAGGAAAGACAGGCAGTCACTGCAAACAGGCAGAAAATCAGACGGAACACAGGCATTTCCTCCAGAATGGGGGGCTCAGGAAATGAGGACAAGATGAGCCATCAGCTTATCTGAGCATCTGAGAAAATGCGAGGGAGCCAGCACATCAGAACATGGACTGACAGGCTCGAGGGGATTCAGTCGTACTCTGAAATCCCGGATGATGTCCGGGGACTCCAGAACAGGTCCGGCTGTCGCTGCTGTAACTGCTGCAACCGACTCTGAGCCTCCAGAGCAGCGGGGACATCGCTATAAAAGAAAGCGGCTGGATTCAATCCTTCCGATTCCAGAAACCTCGAACGCTGTTGGACTCCTTCCCGTTTCGCCAGGGCCGGAAACAGCATTCCCCAGCAGACTCCGATCAGACAAAACACCAGAACCGCCCGCTGCCAGCGAAATGGGAGCGGGGTAGATTCCGAATGACATTCGTGTTTGCTGGATACCAGGGATGTCATTTGAGGAGTTCCTGGGTGACCTCGGGAAATACGACCTCAAACATCAGCCAGGCCATGGCCAGTGTCAGAATCAGGTTCAACGACTGCCCGCACACATAAAGCATGAGGGGCTTATATCGTTTCAGGTAGGGAGCCAGCTCTCGAAAATTGGTTTCGAGCCCAATACTCACAAACGCCAGGCAGAAGAACCAGCCGCGGAAAAGTTTGACAAAATCAGAACTGACATTTTTGACAACGGCAGGTCCATCCGGGAGTTGGCTGTCAATGTAAGACATGACCAGCGATGCCCCCACAAATCCGATAATGAACTTGGGAAATCGATGCCAGATTTCGGAAATGCGTGGTTGGGTTGAATTCTCGGAGCGATCGACAAAGGTGACCCAGTAAACCGCGACAAAAAATGCGGTGACGCCGATCAGGATATTCTGGATCAGCTTGACTGTAACAGCCACATCTTTGGCTGTTTCACCCAGCATGAC
>JAGQQT010000327.1 GCA_020426065.1 Planctomycetaceae bacterium
TCATCGGATTGAATGAGAAACCCTTTTTTGGATTCGAAATCACACTTTCATCCTGCTAAAATTTACTGACTAATCAAAACAGGTGACTTCTGTTCACCAAAATTAATCGATCCTTAATTCTGTGGGTCAAATCTTTCTTACCAAGGAGTACTCTGCATGAAAACTCAACTACGTCGTGGCTTTACGTTGATCGAGCTGTTGGTGGTCATCGCCATCATCGCCATTCTGGTGGCGTTGCTGTTGCCAGCTGTTCAACAGGCCCGGGAAGCTGCTCGCCGCAGTTCCTGCAAGAACAACCTGAAACAAATTGGACTGGCCCTGCATAACTATCACGACACCTACCGTGTGTTCCCTCCCGGATACGTCCATCGAGTAGGAACTGTCGGACAGGAAAACAAATGGGGCTGGGGAGCACACATTCTGCCGTTCATTGAAGAAGCCGCTCTCTACGATGCTCTCGAAATCTCCAACGGGAACAACGACCTGGACGATTTCGATAACCCGGGACTGGCAACCGAATCGGTCATCGACACCTATCGTTGTCCATCAGATCCCGCTCCAGATGTCAACACCCGCCGAGGTACACGATCCACCTCCAACTATGTCGGTAACTACATGGTCGACACCGGTGACGTGAATACTGGCCTGACTCCAACACAACCGGATTCTCCAACATCTCACACGGATCGCAACGGGATTTTCGCGGCCAACACGAAAATCAAGATCCGGGATATCACAGATGGAACATCCAACACACTGCTGGTAGGTGAACGTGCCTGGGAACTCAACATCCCTAATGGAGGCAAAGCTGGTTGTGACGCTGCTGTCTGGGCCGGAGCCAATGCAGGTAACGCAAATGGCAATCACGAGTTCAACTCGACCAGTAACGAAGCTAAAGGGTCTGGCATCCTGGCTGTGACTGGAGCAGGGATTAATAACATCTCTGTCTTCGGAGACACCCAGACCGCCCAGAACATCTGTGCCATCACCTATAGCTCTCAGCATAAAGGTGGTGCCCAGTTCGTGCTGTGCGATGGTTCTGTCCGCTTCCTCAGCGAGAACATCGACCTGAACTTCACAAACAATACCGTCGACAGTACTTTCGAGCGACTTGCTCAACGGAACGATGGTCAGGTTGTTGGTGAGTTCTAATCCGCGATTACACACCACTTAGGTTATGTCATTCCTGCCAGTCACAGTCAATGCACTGTGACTGGCTTTTTTATTGCCCTGATGACTGGAACAGGTAATCCGGTTCCGGAATGCAGGCTAAAAAATCATTGAAAACGGCTGGCTGATGCTCGGCACTCCCTGTTGTCACTTGAAAAAAATTAAAGGTTCTCAGTTGATAATTTGATCATTGTTTCGCTAGCTTTAATATTCGTGTCCAGTATTCCAACTTCTTAAGTCAAGGAACTTTCAACTTCCGAGACTTACACGCACTCGTAACTTCACTCTTCAACAAGGAACACTTTATGGTAAAGGTTTCGGTACGTCGCGGCTTTACATTGATTGAATTGCTGGTCGTAATTGCAATCATTGCAATTCTAGTTGCACTTCTGCTGCCAGCAGTTCAACAGGCCCGGGAAGCAGCTCGCCGCAGTTCCTGCAAAAACAACCTCAAGCAGATCGGACTGGCCCTGCACAATTATCACGACACGTATCGCGTATTCCCTCCTGGCTATGTCTACCGTTTTGGCACGCTGGTGGGAGTGGAACACAAATGGGGCTGGGCTGCCCACATCCTCCCATTTATTGAAGAAGCCGCTCTCTATGATGCCCTTGAAATTTCCAATGGTAATAACGACCTGGATGATTTCGATGGGGCCGGTGGCCTGGCTCGGGAATCGGTCATCGACACTTATCGGTGTCCTTCTGATGCCGCCCCAGATGTGAATAGTCGTCGGGGAACTCGATCTCTGTCCAATTATGTGGGAAACTACATGGTTGACACGGGAGATGTGAATTCCGGCCTGACACCACCTCAACCTGACTCTCCAGGTACACACACTGATCGGGATGGAATTTTTGCATTGAACACCAAAATCAAAATTCGTGACATCACCGACGGGACCTCCAACACCCTGCTGGTGGGTGAACGGGTCTGGGATCTGAACATTCCCTCCGGGGGAAAAGCTGGATGTGATGCTGCCGTCTGGGCGGGAGCCAACGGAAGTGCTGGTACAGGCACAGGGGGTTACGAATTCAACTCGACCAGTAATGAGTCGAAGGGATCTGGCATCCTGGCCGTGACCGGGGCCGGGATTAATAACATCTCTGTCTTTGGGACCAGCCAGGTCACTGAAAATATTTGTGCGATGACCTACAGCTCTCTGCATAAGGGTGGCGCGCAGTTCGTGCTGTGTGATGGTTCAGTTCGCTTCCTCAGCGAGAACATCGATCTGAACTTCACCAACAATACTGTCGACAGTACCTTCGAACGTCTCGCGCAACGGAACGATGGTCAGGTTGTCGGTGAGTTCTAACCAATGCTCTGACGCTCTACCCAAATCAAAAGGCCAGTTGCGGAAATTTCGCAACTGGCCTTTTTTCCTGATTCCATCACCCCAGGGAAACCTCCCTTTGCGGGGAGACTGCTGCTTATTCCTCAGTGGAGATCTCAGCCTGTGGAGGAGATGGTTCTCCTCCTTCTGGCTTCGATTCCGTTTTTTCCACTTCTGCCTCTCCTGCCATTTCTTCAGCAATCATCGCCGGAATACGGGCCAGTGCAGCCAGCTGGTCTCCTTTTGAGAGCGACATGATACGAACTCCTTGTGTGTTCCGCCCCACCTGACTGATATCGGCGGCCCGGATCCGCTGAATTTTTCCACCGGTGCTGATGATCAGAACATCATCCCCATCTTCGACAGCCAGAATGCCAACCGCTTTTCCGTTTCGGGAGGTGGTTCGAATATCCCGCAAGCCTTTTCCGCCGCGCTTCTGACGACGGTATCGCATGTTGCTGCGGAAGTCCTGCTCGCCGACCTCTCCCTCGGGTGAGGTTTCTTCCTGCTCGGCTGACTCTTCTCCTTCGACAGCATCCTCCTCACTGCCCCCCGGCCCGAATGGTGTCCGTTTTCCGTAGCCATTTTCGCAGGCGGTCAGCAAGGACATGGCTTCATCCGCGATGACCATACCGATGACATGGTCCCCTTTGGATAACGTGATTCCCTTCACTCCGCGGGTATTTCGCCCCATGGCCCGGGCGTCGGTGTGATCGAACCGGATTGACATCCCATTTTCGGTCGACAGCACAATGTCATCCATTGGTGCGACCTTGGAGACGTCTATCAGCTGATCATCATCATCCAATTTAATCGCGATGATTCCCCCCCGCATGGGACGACTGTAGGCTGACAGGGCCGTCTTTTTCACAATCCCGTTGCGGGTCGCCATGATGAGGAAGTGCTCATCATCAAATTCACGAACGGCAATACAGTTGGCCACATGTTCGCCTTCGGCCAGCGAAAGCAGATTCACCAGTGCCCGCCCCTTGGCGGTGCGGTTCTGGAGTGGCAGATCGTAAACTTTCTGCCAGTACACTTTCCCCAGGTTCGTAAAGAACAGCAGATAATCGTGCGTGCTGGCAACAAACACATGAGAGATCGGATCTTCATCATCCTGTTTGGCCCCCATGATCCCTTTGCCGCCACGGTTCTGCGCCTTGTAGGCAGACAGTTCGGTCCGCTTGACATATCCCCTTCTGGAGAGTGTCACGACCATGGGAGCTTCGGCAATCAGTTCATCCTTGTCGACATCGGTCAACTCTTCTTCACTGATTTCCGTACGACGCTTGTCGGTGTATTTACGCTGGAGCTCATCCATCTCAGCCCGGACAGCTGCCCGGATATGATCTTCATTTGAGAGCAGGTGCAGGCACTCATCAATTTCTTCCAGAAGCTGCGCGTGCTCATCTCCCAGTTTTTCACGCTCCAGATTGGCCAGCGAACCAAGCTGCATCGAAACAATCGCTTCGGCCTGATTCAGTGAGAGTGAATACTCCTGACGTTCCCCCTGCTCGCGCCGGAATTCAACAAAGCCTTTTTCGCCCAGAGCCCGGGCAATCATTTCTGCAGGAACCTTGATATCCCGTAACCGGTTTTTTGCCTCCGCCCGGGAAGGTGATTTTCGGATCGTGTCGATCACTTCATCAATATTCAACTGCGCGATCAGCATCCCCTCCACGGTATGCTTCCGCTTCCGCGCTTCGGCAACCAGGAACTCCGTCCGGCGGCGAATCACCGTGATCCGATGCCGAATGAATTCGAGCAGCATATCCTTGATGGACATTAACTGCGGACGGTTCCCCACCAGCGCCAGCAGAATGACGCTGATGGTCGACTGCAGTGGTGAGTATTTGAAAAGCTGAGCCAGGACAACATCCTTGTCCGCATCCCGTTTCAGGACAATATGCAGACGGACCTGCCAGCTGGGAATTTTCCGGTCGGTCAAATCCACAACGCGGGCAATGCCTTTCACCCGCTCGTCTTTTACCAGTGATTCCAGCTTTTCCCGGATCCGGTCACGAGTTTCCATGTAAGGAATCTCAGTGACGACAATCACATCCGAGTTTTTCTCGGTCTCAAAGTGCGTGCGGGCACGCAGAGTAATGGTGGAGCGACCTGTGAGATACCCCTGGCGAACACCATATCGTCCACAAATCACGCCACCTGTGGGAAAATCCGGTCCCGGCAAAACCTGCAGCAAATCATCAATCGTGCAGTCCGGATTATCGATCACCATCTTCACGCCGTCGGCTACTTCCACCAGATTGTGTGGCGGAATACTTGTGGCCATCCCGACGGCAATCCCCGTCGCTCCATTGACCAGCAGGTTGGGAAAGCGGGAAGGCAGGACGGTCGGCTCAACCCGAACCTGATCATAGGTTGGGACGAAATCGACCGTATTCCGGTTAATGTCGGCCAGCAGTTCCGCCGCGATGGGTGAAAGCCGGGCTTCGGTATATCGCATGGCAGCGGGGGGCAAACCAGCCAGTGAACCAAAGTTTCCCTGCTTGTCGATCAGAACTTCTCTGGTTGCCCAGTCCTGAGCCATGCGGACCAGTGTGGCATAGATCGCCTGGTCACCGTGGGGATGGTAGCTCCCCATCGTATCCCCGGTAATCTCCGCGCATTTCGCGCGCGCAGCGTTCGGCCCCAG
>JAGQQT010000328.1 GCA_020426065.1 Planctomycetaceae bacterium
ATTCCGGATGAGCCTGATGGATCTGTTCGAGCCCGGTTTCTATGCGGGTGAAGACCTCGCCATACTTCGCAATCCCGAGGTCCTGAACCCGAAAGCTGACTTCAGCGTGTCGACGTTCCGGCTCGTAAAACGCCCGCTTCAGATTGGCTGGCAGGAGTTGAAGCAGGGGCATGCGGTCTTCCGGGCTGCCGGAGCCGGGAAGGACATCGATAAAATTGCGGATCGAAACCGGATTGCCAATGAGCGGCTCGCTCTGCAGCAGATCATCGACCGCCATTACGACCTGCAGAACTTCCGCTGATTCGGAATCAACATTTTCTCCCCACGAGATATTCACCCGGGACATTTCCAGTCCCCCAAAGGCTTCATCCATGTGCTGAATGGCGAGCACGGTTTCGGAATGCTGGGGCAGGGCATTGGCACGACGTTCATCGGGCCTGAGTTGGAGCGAGATCAGAGCGAGAGCGGCGGTGAGGCCGATTCCCAGTTTGGCATACAGCGAAGACCGCTTCAGCACATACTCCACCAGACCGCTGACCCGATTCAGGTTGCGGTCGATCAGACCGCGGTCATGGCCCAGGTGAATGTTATTGCCGAGTCGGGTGGAGCAGGCCAGGGGTATGGTCAGGACCACAGAGAGAAACGTGAGCAGCACGCCAATCACGCAGCAGAGGCCGAACTCACGCACGATTTCATGCTTGGCCAGTGAGAGCGAGCCGAAACCGATGGCGGTGGTAATTGAAGTCAACGCACAGGCCAGTCCCACACAGCAGATGCCGGAGCGGGCCGCTTCCCGGACTGACATTCCCTTGCCGCGTCGTTTGCGGATTTCCACCATCAGATGGACGCCATCGGTCAATCCAACCAGTGAGAGCAGGACCGGCAGGATAATGTCGTTGAAAGGGTTATCCTGAAAATCAAAAAACGGGAGAATGCCCAGGGTCCAGAACACTCCAACGGCGGGTGCGATCGAAACAATCAGCACCGCTCGAATGCCGCGAAACAGGACGATGGCCATCATCAGAATGCTGCCGTAACCGATTGCCTGATAACGGAAGCGATGCTCTTCCTGGGAAGAAATGAATGTCAGATAACCGGGCACACTGCCGGTGAGCAGAAATTCGAAATCGACATCTGCTCCCTGAATCGCATCAAGAGCGGTCTGCTTGAGGCGATCGGTGCAGTCTTCATCACTGGTGACAAACAGCCAGTCAAAATGGATCATCAGCAGGAGCGTATTTCCATCTTTGGCCAGCAGTTGTCCGCTGATGAGGGGATGATTGATCGCCCGCTCTCTGGCTTCTTCAAACTGCCGATCCGAGGAGCGGTCGGGCGGAAACAGCGATTCTCGAAAACCGAACAGGTTCAGCACTGGTGCCCGGTCCATCCAGAAGACATTCCGCACATAAGGGAGTGCTTCCAGATCGGTCACCACCTTGCGGATGGCTGCGGAACCCTTGCGGGTGAAAAACTCCTGCGATTTGACAACCAGCACCGCATCGGCATTCGAAATGCTGACCGCTTTGACATCGGGAACAACCGGCTGACGACGTCCCGGTATGGGTGATCCGGATTCCTCTTGAGTCTCTTCCTCTGCAGGCCGGAACCAGCCGGTGATCAACTCCGGTTGATATCGTCCCAGCAGGCTCAGGGCGGACAACGCCACCAGAATGAATATCACGAGACCAGGACGATCCACCGTACTGCCAAACACACGATCAAAAAAACGTTCAG
The DNA here is from genome assembly GCA_020426065.1 of Planctomycetaceae bacterium. Classification (GTDB taxonomy): domain Bacteria; phylum Planctomycetota; class Planctomycetia; order Planctomycetales; family Planctomycetaceae; genus Rubinisphaera. The sequence continues at coordinate 1,735 of JAGQQT010000328.1, forward strand.
CCACAGGCGGAGTCGACACGGGTGGAGCTCAATTCGTAATAACGTAAAAGCGTAAGACTGCTGGTAAATTCCTCACCCCCCCGGAGGGAGGGTGAAATTCTTTTCTACTGCCAGAATCCAGTCAGATTTCCCGGTTGGATTTTGCCAGTTCGGCGAATTCGTCGGGGAGGAGGAGGCCATCGTGGTTCTGGTCGAAGCGGTGGAAGGCAAAGCGGCTCAGTGAGGTTGGAAGTTCGTCCTTCTTGATTTTTCCATCACCGTCCTGGTCGAACCGTTTGAAGAAGTCCTTCACGAAGGCATCAATCCGCTGCTGCTTTTCAGGAGATATGGTTTCCGGCTTTTTCTCCTCTTCAGTCTTGTCATCCTGATCCTTGACTGGTGAGGCGACTTCGAAAAAGGCGATCGCCATCTCTTCGGAACTTTGTTCTCCCCAAGTCACGTACGCTTCTGGGTCCGGGTTGTAAGGATTGCTGGCGGAATTATCGAACCAGGCTTCGAAGGAGAATGATTTCACATCTCCCAGAGACTGGGGCTCGTTCAGTTCATACACGTGCTGCCAGTTGAAATCATAGTGTGGCACATCGAGCAGAATTTCCTGCTGTTCATTCCGCTCCTGATAAACCCGGATTCCTTTGCCGCGATAATGCATGTGTGGCGAAACCGCGATCAGGCTTCCTCCTTTGGGGATATTGGTCAGCTTGCCTTCAATGCGAAAGTTGTCCGCGTGCGGAGGAATTTCAAATTCACTGTTGATTGCCATCAGCGTGGCGACTTCATGAGTGACCTGTTCCCGTTCCAGAAACACCAGCCCCAACTTGGTGATGTCTTCCTGCACAGAACCATTCGGTGTGTAATGCATCTGGAAAACCAGCTTGGAACCAGCCGGGATGCGGCGGCCATGCCCCGGTGGGAGCATGACGGATCGCTGACCGGGAACGTATGCGGCCACCCAGCCCAGGCCACGCAGCTCTGTTCCGTCGGGCGGACGGATGAAAACAATCGTGTGATGCACAACTGCCCGATTGCCCGGAATCACCTCCGCTCCATTGATCCACATCTCCTTTTCGAAGCCGGGATCAACCACGTAATACTGATAATCGACAATCCCTTCTGCGGGGACTTCAAAGGGTTTGCTGTGCATCGGATAGACGGCATCCGGCTCCCGGCTCATGTGCCAGCCGGTTGAAGGTTCCGGAGCGGGGGGAAGTTCGGCCACATCTCCATAAGGCATGCCGCCGTTCACCCAGTCTCGCAGCAGCTGTTTTTCTGCAGCGGAGATGAGTCGTTGATTGGCGAAGGAGCTCTTTTCAGGATTCGCATGCCAGGGAGGCATTCGTCCCTCTTCAACCACTTCCAGAATCATCGAACCCCAGCCGAGGATTTCATCAAAGCTGGTCAGGGAGAAGGGACCGATTTCTCCTTCCCGATGGCATTCCACGCAATGTTTCTGCAGCAGAGGGGCAATGTCATGGCAATAGGTGAGTGAAGTGGTGGTTTCGCCGGGAAGCACTTTCCCCATCAGGCAACCGACGGCTTTGGTTTCAGGAACTTCAACATCCTTTCCGGTGACGAGTTGCTCCAGGGCAATCTTGAGGTCATCGCGGGTTGGTTCCGCCTTGGCGACGCCGGGAAGGTACTGATCATCCACGCGGCCACGATAACGAACCTGACCAGCCGGATCGATTACGACAATTTCGGGCGTCCGCTCGGCCAGCAGTTCATCGGCCAGCCGGTTTTCGTAATCCTTGGCGAAAGGAAAGCGGATTCCCGCCGTATTCACATAGGCTTCGATTTCTGTCAGCTCATCCTGCAGGTTGCTGTTGATGCCGATGAAATCCACTTTGCCGGCATAAGTTTCGGACAGCTGCTGCAGACGGGGACCATATAAACGGGCCAGGGGACATTCCGTTCCCAGAAAACAGAAGACCGTGATCCGTTCGGGCTGCGGCAACGGAATTTTGACACGGCTCCCCTGCACTCCCGGCAACTCCCGGGCGGGGGATTGTTGCGGAGTGTTTTCCTCAGCCCGCAACGGAGTCGCCAGAAGTGTCCCGAGGCAGAACAGAGTGACCAGCACGAATCGACTTACCATTTGAAACTTTCCTCCGGGGGTTCTGGATGCATGGCCAGCCCCTCTCGTTTTGCATCTCGAACGATCACCAGAAACGCCAGATAATCATAGAACGCATGCGAGGCAATCGGAGCCAGCAGATTCCGTTCGCCGGTCGCATCAAACAGCCAGCCAAAATACAGGCCCGCCAGGCTGGCAAAGATTGCATAGGTCCAGGTGACCGCATGCACAATCCCGAAGGCCATGCTGCTGATTACCCAGCTCCATTCGTAATTCAGAAAGGATTCCAGCCAGACCATCATAAAGCCGCGAAACAGAACCTCTTCCCCTACTCCAGCCAGGATGGCCAGCATCGCCAGTTCTGCGTGACTGCATTCCGCCAGATAACGTCCCAGCGTATTGAGCACCGTCTGCTGGACTTTCTGCACGGATGGCAAGGGAAGTTGCTCGATTCCCAGAAAGATGAAAAAGAGCGGCACGGCGGAGAGAAGTCCATAACCGATTGCCCGAATGTTCCAGTCGGCATATTCGGTGGGACTGACAGAAAAGATCCAGCCCAGGCCAAATGCCACAATCAACAACGAAAACTCGAAGATTCCCGAACTGGTGAGAAACTCTTCCCGTGTATCAAATCTCAAGTCATCGGTCCCTTCGGTGGCGGCGACTAACATTACTTTTCCCGGTAGTTTTTCCATTCTCGATCTGATCTGTCAAATGCGGATCCAAATTGACCCCGGGAGGGAATTCTCTTTGCACGCCTGCTCCCATCGGTTATGCTACATATGTACGGCCTGCCATCAGCTCCCCACCAGTTTTCACGTCCGTGGATTACCCGATGACTGCACGATTTCTCACCCTGATTCTCTGCTCAAGCTACATACTCTCTCCCCAGGGGGTTGCGTTTGGCGAACAGAGCGAAATTGAACATTTCGAGAGTAAAATCCGCCCCGTGCTCATCAAGTACTGCTATGAATGCCACTCGATGGAGTCAAAAGCGGTCAAAGGGGGACTGCTGCTCGACAGCCGTGAAGGTCTTTTGACCGGCGGAGACAGTGGACCGGCCATTGTGCCGGGGAAAGTGGAAGAAAGTCTGCTGATCGAATCCCTCAAATTCGAAAGCTACGAGATGCCCCCTTCCGGCAAGCTGCCGGAACATGTGATCAAGGATTTTGAACTCTGGATTCAACAGGGAGCGATCGACCCCCGCAAATCCGACCAGAAGCTGGTCCGGGAAGGAATCGACTGGGAACAGGCTCGACAGTTCTGGTCTTATCAGCCGCTCTCGCCTCACAAACCAGGACAGTTGTCTTTAACAGAACAGATTGATCAGGCCCTGGATCAGGAACTGGAAAAA
>JAGQQT010000329.1 GCA_020426065.1 Planctomycetaceae bacterium
CTCACCGAATATATCAAAACTCTGGAACAGTTGATTGCTGAAGCCGTGCTCCCGCTACCCGCACGCGTCCGCCTGCTATACGACAAAGCCGCTGATAGTGAAATGCTCCGCTGGATACTGGATGCGATTAACAACATCATCCAGATATCCCCTAACAAATGCAGGCGGAATGAAAAGGCCGCTCGCAAACTGCATCACCTTCAACGCATGGTTTACCGAAAGCGGTACCGCATCGAGCGAACCTTTGCCTGGTTGAAGAACTCCAGACGTTTGCAAGTTCGACACGAATATCATCCCCAGATTTACAAATCGTTCTGGATCGTCGGCATCCTGTTCACAATGGGCCAGAAGTTGTAGGACTACTTCTAGTAAAAGAAACAGTTTACTGCCCAAGTACGTTGTGAAATCCTTTGCATAACCAGCCATCGTTATGCCATATCCCATTGTGGTTTTGAGTTCGAAGTCTTCACAGTCATTCAATCACGATTTCGCCTGCATATTACTCACGTATAGTGATTCGAAACTCGGTCTGTCCGGGGAGTTTGTAAACCTTGAATGTAATTCGTGTTGGCAAATTACGTGAGTGTTTGATCTCAATCAAGAGCTACGAACTTCATTACTGGCTCGACTTGCTGCGCACAGAGTTGTTTATAGGCAGAAAAAAATGGTAAAATGCTTCCCAGATTCCTGCCCATGTGCAGTTTGGAATCGGTAGCTGGAAGCTTACGCCACATAACCAATTTCCAGGAAACCCACCATGCAGACACGAAGATCATTCCTGCAAACCGCTGCGGCATCTGTTCTAGCAGCACCGGCCATCGTACGAGGGCAGAATCTGAATTCAAAACTGCAGATCGCCGGCATCGGCTGCGAGGGCAAAGGCTGGTCCGATATCCATGAAATGTCCAGCCATGAACGTGTTGCGTTTAGCGGATTCACGGATGTCGATCTTTCACGAACTGAGAAAGTCAGAATGCTGGCTCCGGACGCGCCCGTGTTCCAGGATTATCGGGAGATGATGTCGGAGCTTGGTGATCGTATTGATGCCGTGACCGTGTCAACTCCCGATCACATGCATGCTTACATCGGCCTGGATGTCATGCGGCAGGGTAAACACGTCTATTGTCAGAAACCTTTGACTCATAACGTGTGGGAAGCACGGCAGATGGCCCTGCAGGCAAAGAAGTCGAATGTCATTACACGACTTGGCAACCAGATTCACTCGCACGAATTCTATCGAACCTGTGTGCAGGCGATTCAGTCTGGCACGATTGGTAAAGTCAAAGAAGTCCATAGCTGGTGTGGTGCGACAGGCCACGGAAAGTCGTTTCACATCAGTCGCCCGAAGAACCTGGCTGAAGTACCGGCGACTCTGAACTGGAATCTCTGGGTTGGCGTTGCCCCGATGAGACCGTACGGTGACTGGAAGGTGTACCACCCGTGGGGTTGGCGCGACTGGCAGGACTTCGGGAACGGAGCACTCGGCGACTTTGGTTGCCACATCCTCGACCCTGTCTTCACCGCTCTGAAAATCAACCAGGCGCCGGTGGAGTTCACTGCAGATCATACGGGCATGAATGACGAAGTCTGGCCGGCACAGACGACGGTCAAATACATCTTCCCGGGAACAGAACTGACGAGCGGGCAAACGTTCCCCATTACGTGGTACGACGGTGGACGTCTGCCGAAAACATCGGGATCCCACTTGCCAAAGTTCGAAGGGCTCCCGAGCAGCGGTTCGCTGTTCATTGGCGAAAATGGCAGTATTGTCCTCCCGCACGTCGGTGAACTTCGTGTCTATCCGGAAACTATAGTTGAGAAAATCGATGGCCAGAATCATTACCACGGCTGGGTGGATGGCTGCATTACAGGCAATCAGCCGAGCGATGGATTCGACTACGGCGGCCCGCTTACCGAAGCTGTTCTGTTGGGCAACATCGCCGTTCGCTACCGCGACACGAAACTGACGTGGGATCCTGGCACGATGCGGATCACCAATCACGATGAAGCCAATCAGTGGTTACGACGTGACTACCGTGATGGCTGGGACATTAAATCCGTTGAGTAACTTCTTCCCACGTGGTGCATTAAAGATACCTAACAGATCAAACAGGCCTTTCAGGCCAGTAACGTGGAGTTTTCAAAGTCAGACCATTATCTGAAATTCTCGATCCGCACAGTTGAGAGCGGCGTTTATTCTGACAAAACACGCCCTTCCAGGACATGGAAACTACGAATTCATTGATTTGACCGGAAAAAACAAGCGTCACAATTTTGTTGCGACGCTTGAAATGGCGATCACCTGTTTCTGGGCTTGCGGCAGTAATTCGGCTTAATCAAGCGGAGTGAAAATCCACTCACTCTTGCCTCCGCCCGTGCTTGAATCAGCCATGTAAGGGATGCTCCCTTCTTTAGAAGTGAAAGTTCTCGTGACTCCTTCCTGATGAAGGAGAACTGATACAATCCGGTTTACCATGCAGGCCCGATTCACTTTCAGAGCAGGTTAAATCATGTGGTGGCGTGCAATCATTGCAGGGCTCATTGTGGCAGGTGTTTCTGAAATCTCAGGCCGATTCCCCCGACTGGGTGCACTCTTGTTAACTCTTCCAGTCGTGAGTCTGATCGCCTTCATCGCAACCTGGCATAAGAATCAGGATTTGCAATCGATCTCTACCCTGGCACGAGAGACCCTGATTCTGGTTCCTTTAGGGTTGCCGTTTTTCATTCCCCTGGCAATGGCAAGTCAATGGAAACTCGGTTTCTGGCCTGCATTTGCCCTGGGGATTGTCCTGGCATCCATGACGATAGGCCTCTGGTTCTGGTTTGGCCCTCAAGATTCCAGGGAATAATTGTTGGGATTGAGAGAATGCTTGTCTGCAATTTCAGAGTATGGAAAATGATACAGACAGAACAGGATGAGCGTTTACCATCCTGGGAACAACAGAGTTGGCTGCACAAATTCAACTTGTTCATCAGCCTTGAACGGTAAGTTTCCACGGTCTTGACGCTCAGGAATAGTTGTTTAGCGATGGCCTGAATAGCATACCGTGTGAGACCAGAATCAGGACCTGCCTTTCAGACCACTGCTTTGAAAATCAATTTTAAAATCGGCTGAACGGTTGGTATCTACAATGAGTCTTTTGATGGCGGCGGCCAAACCAAGCAAATCGAGAATGATCGGTCGCAGCCCCTGCATAATCCTTCTTAACTCTTCGTATACATCACTTCCGATACCTCTCAGAGGCTGAGCCAGTTCACGAATCGGTTATTCTCTGGCTGCTTCTTCCAGTGCCCGCAGTCCCAGCATCAGGCTGATCAATAATTGCCCATATCCATCATGGAGATCCTGAGTGATGCGGCGGCGTTCATCTTCCTGCACTGTCAACGTCCGACGCAGTAAGCGCATCCCACTGTCTGCCAGACGATTCATGGGGCGTACTGCAACAATCCAAAAGACTGGTGCCAGCAAAAGTAACCTTACCGATCGAACAGGTTTGGAGGCGAGATAAAGATTGGGCATGCCCGGGCCAGTCTTCAGACAGGAGGGAATCCGAAGTGATTATCACAACGGAAGTAGATATTATGAGTTGGTTTGAAGGTAAACGCGTTGTAAAGATTCGCCAAGCGGATCATGGACCTGCCCTCTGGATGCTCGTGAGGAAGAGTCCTGTTGTGACGTAAGTATTGGTAAGTCTTCTTTCAATCTCGTTATCATCGTCTCCATCACGTCGCTAAAATCACCTCTATCATAGTTAGCCTGTCCCCGAAACAGAAATCGGCTCCATGACAATCACAAATCCCGCACGATACTTCATGATACTCCTGTTAATAACATCAATTGGAATTGGAAACGTGAACGCAGACGATGTGCTACCAGGTAGCAAAGACCCGTCGAGACTGACTGTTGACAGAATCTTTCATGAAAAAGAATTCGAACTCAAAGGTTACGACGCCCGTTGGATCGAGGAGACCAATGATTTTACAGTCCTCCGCGAAATCGAACAGGACGGTGACGAATCGGTTCAATTGATCCAGAAATACATCTCTGGCGAGGACAAATTTGAAACGATTTTCTCATCGAAAGAGTTGTTCCAACCAGAAGACAAATCCGATCCGCCCAAAATTGACGGCTATGCGTTTTCGAAAGATCAAACTAAACTGCTCATCTACACCAACGCTCAACGGGTCTGGAGACAGAATACCCGCGGCGACTACTGGCTGTTCGATTGCGATACCCGGAAACTCGTCCAACTTGGTGGGGATGCCCCATCAGCTACAATGATGTTCGCAAAACTTTCTCCCGATGCCACCCAGCTGGCATTTGTTCGGGAACGCAATGTCTACATTGAGGATCTGGCCAATCATCAGATCCGAAACATCACTCAATCAGAGAACGAACACATTATCAACGGCACTGCCGATTGGGTCTACGAAGAAGAATTTCATGTTCGTGATGGATTTTGCTGGAGCCCGGATGGAAAGCACATCGCTTATTGGCAAATCGACACCACCGGCGTCGGCCAGTTTCCGCTCGTCAACAATATCGACTCCCGCTATCCGGAAGTGACATGGTTTGCATATCCTAAGGTTGGAGAACGCAACCCCGCCTGCCGCATTGGTGTTGCGAACTGTCAGTCCGGCAAGACCGAGTGGATCACCTTGCCTGGAGACAGCCGTGAGCATTACGTCGCCCGCATGCAATGGGCGGGCAACTCTGATGAGATTCTGGTACAGCAGTTGAATCGTCTCCAGAATCGGAATCAGCTTTTTCTCGCGAATATCCATTCGGGTTCGGTCGTTAACAGCGTCAACGAACAGGACGAAGCGTGGGTTGATGTTCATGACGAGTTGTTCTGGATCGACGATGGTAAAAAGTTTACCTGGCTGAGCGAGCGGGACGGCTGGCGTCACCTTTACATCGCCTCTCGCACGGGTCTGGATTTAGATTTGGTCACGCCCGGGGATTATGACGTCATAAAACTTCTCAAGGTCGATGAGCCAAACAAGTGCTTCTACTTCATCGCCTCTCCCAACGACGCCACTCAGCGATTCCTGTTCAGGGGAGACCTGGAAACAGGCACGATCAATCGTCTCACGCCTGCAGACCAAACTGGAGTGCATGAGTATAGTTTTTCAGACGACTGCTCA
>JAGQQT010000032.1 GCA_020426065.1 Planctomycetaceae bacterium
TTTCATAGACGGCTGGATCTCCACCATCTGCTTTTTTTACCTTGAGTTTGACAACCGAACCACTCTTGCCACGAATCAGACGCACGACATCCTTCAGTTTCATTTCGACGATATCGACAAACTCCCCATCTTCCTGCCCGACAGCGATAATTTTATCGCCAGTATGGAGTCGGCCATCCTTGTCGGCCGCTCCCCCTTTTACCACTTCTGCTACTACGGTGAAACCGTCGTCGTATCGCAACTGGGCTCCAATTCCTTCCAGTGACAGTCGCATGTTGATCTGGAAGTCTTCCAGGGTCTGAGGCGACATGTAGCTGGAGTGAGGATCAAAGGAGCGAGTGAGAGCACTCAAATACATTTCCAGAATTTCGTAATCATCGGTCAGACGCAGATTGCTGGCGATCGTCCGATATCGCCGATGTAACTGCTCCCGAGCTTCTTTCAGTTCAGTTTTATCCAGCTTCAGAGCCAGCAGTTCATACTTGATCCGCTTACGCCACAACTCCTCCCGATCTGCTTCCGTTCCCCAGGAAAGGAGATCCGGGTCAGTGGTAATCTCTTCCTTGCTGGTGAAGTCATATTCCTTATCAATCAACTGATGAGCCAGAGTCGTCTGTTGCTCAACCAGTTCCAGGTATCGGGCGAAGACATTTTGTGCGAATTCGGTATTGCCCGCTTTGAGTTGATCGTCCAGTTTCTGTTTGCTGGCCGCGAAACTGTCGATGTCCGCCTTGGTGAAGTACAGCTTGTTGGGATCAAGGTCATCCAGGAATCGGGTGAACAATTCCTCAGAAATCCTGTCATCAATCTTGAGCTGGTTGATGTGCGATTTTTCAATCATTTTGCACACCATCCGAGCGGTATCGGCATCGGCTTCACTGGTAGCGACTAACTGCTGGGCTCCAATGGTGCCGGCAATCAGACACACAGCAACCAGAGAGAGCATGGCGACGCGGCGGAAGAGCGGCGATTTCATAAGAGATTCCCAGGTAGTAGGTTGAGGAGAACTCATAATCTGGTGTCGGATTCGTCTTGAGGGACGTTACCCTGGTCCCAGGCGGGCGGCTTTCTGGAAAGTTGACCGTCGAGGAACAGAGCCGGGAATCTGGGGACGAGACAGCAATGCGGTCGCGTATGGATTCCTCCCTGAATCTGACCTCTCACAATCGTAGCGTCTTACCTGTTTTTCGGCAACACGCACTTTTCAGGTCCCCAGTCGGATTCCTGATCCCCACCCTGCAGGGTGCAGGGGTCTGTTTTCACCTGCCCCGTTGGCAGGGTCCGGAACACGCATTACAATTCAGCTGGAAACGTTCTTAACTTGCAGGATTCCCATGTCGCGTCGCATCTTAGTTACCGCTGCTTTGCCCTATGCCAACGGGCATATTCACATTGGACATCTGGTGGAGTACGTCCAGGCGGACATCTGGGTCCGATTTCAAAAACTGCGGGGGCACCAATGCCTCTACATTTGTGCGGATGATACGCACGGCACCGCGATCATGATCCGGGCTCGGCAGGAAGGTCGCAGTGAGGAAGATCTCATTCAGGAAATGAGAGGAGCCCATCTGCAGGATTTTTCCGATTTCCAGATTGAGTTTGACAACTACGGCAGCACAAACAGCCTGGAAAACAAGGAGCTGTGCAGCCGGATCTGGGTCGCACTGCGGGATGCCGGACTGGTGACCGAGCGGGATGTGACCCAGTTATACGATCCGCAAGCGGAGGTCTTTCTGGCCGATCGGTTTGTGAAAGGAACCTGTCCGGTATGCAAAGCCGAAGACCAGTATGGAGATAACTGTGAGGTCTGTTCATCCACTTACAGTCCGGGCGAACTGATCAATCCACGCTCGACAATCAGTGGTGCCACTCCGGAAGTGCGGACCGCTCCCCATCTGTTTGTCACGATTGAAAAAATGCATGAGTTCCTGGAGCAATGGACTCAGGAAGGGAATCATCTGCAACCTGAGGTACGCAACTATCTCAGTGGACAGTTTCTGAAAGAACCACTGCGGGACTGGGATGTCTCCCGCCCCGCTCCCTATTTTGGTTTTGAGATTCCTGATGCCCCCGGTCATTACTGGTATGTCTGGTTCGATGCCCCCATTGGTTACATCGCTTCCACCTGGCAGTGGTGTAAGGTCCAGGATGAAGGTCTCTCGAAATACTGGCAGAGCAGCGACACCGAAATCCATCACTTCATTGGCAAGGACATCACTTATTTTCACACGCTCTTCTGGCCAACAATGCTGAAAGTGGCGGGATTCCATCTTCCGACCAAGGTCAACATTCACGGCTTCCTGAATGTGAACGGGACGAAAATGTCCAAGAGCCGTGGTACATTTATCATGGCCCGCACCTACCTGAATCATCTGGATCCCGCCTGCTTCCGCTATTACATCGCTTCCAAACTGTCTGATGGTCTGGACGATATCGATCTCAACCTGACCGAGTTCATCGACAAGGTGAATGCGGACCTGGTTGGAAAACTGGTCAACATTGCCAGCCGCACGGCCAAGTTCATCGCCGGAAATTCTCTCAGCGAGAATTATCCGGATGATGGTGGACTGTACGCACAGGCGGCCGAAGTCGGTGACCGGATAGCCGAGCAGTACGAGAACCGGCAGTATTCGGCCGCAATGCGTGAGATCATGCAGCTGGCGGAAGTGGCCAACAAGTTTATTGAGGATCACCAGCCGTGGGTGCTCAAGAAAGATCCGGAGCAGGCCGGGCGACTGCAGGATGTCTGTACGATCGGACTGAATCTGTTTCGCCAGTTGATCATTTACATTCAACCGGTGCTGCCGGAACTGGCCCGACTCACGTCCGAACTGCTTGGTGAAGAACTGGTCAGCTGGGATCAGAGTAAAACACCCTTGACCGGCACAACCGTGCAAAAATATTCCCACATGATGAAACGAATTGAAAAGGAACAGGTTGACAGCATGATTGAAGAAAGTCGTGAAGACGCCACACAGGAACAGGCTCCCCAGGAATGGAGTGAATCCGCTCAACCACTGCTGGATGAGCCGCTCGCCGACGAATGTGAAATTGACGACTTCGTCAAAGTCGACCTGCGGGTTGCCCGGATTGTGGCCGCCAATCATGTCGAAGGAGCAGACAAACTGCTCCAGCTCACATTGAGCCTCGGCGGAGATGCTTCCCGCAATGTCTTTGCCGGAATCAAATCAGCCTACCAACCGGAAGACCTGATCGGTCGTCTCGTGATTTGCGTGGCCAATCTGAAGCCTCGAAAAATGAGATTCGGACTGAGCGAAGGGATGGTTTGTGCATCAGGACCGGGTGGAAAAGAAGTCTTTCTACTCTCCCCCGATTCTGGTGCCCAACCAGGCCAGCGGGTCCACTGAGGTGGATTTGAAGGTTTTGACTGATCAGGGAGGACTTGAATTCCTTAACCAGGGGAAAGCTGCTTATATCCCTTCTCCCCCTTGGGGGAGCCGAGTGATTTTATCTCACTGAAGTGAGATATGCCCGAAGAGCGGATGAGGGGGTCATGATTTGTTGACGGTGAAGTCACATTCTAACATTGCAACGCACAATCCCCTCACCCTGACCCTCTCCCCGGAGGGGAGAGGGGACACTTCTCGGTACTTTTGAGGAACGACGCGGCAAACAAAAATCTCTTCCACTTTCTGGAGGAGTAAGAAAACATCATTGAAGGAATTGTCGTGAGCCAGCCAAAGCATCATCGTGATGAGTATGTGGAGCAGGCTCATTTTTTTCGTTCCTATCGGGAACGTCTCGATGATGACCTGCCCGCCCAGGAAATCCTGCAGGCCATTTCGCAGGAGTTGCTGTCCACCACATCACTGCCGATGGCTGTTCAGTTTTTGGCATCGGAAATGATGCTGCATGGAAATATTGCCATTGGGCTGAAACGTCTGCCGCACTACTTCACACCCTTCCAGCATTTTGTCATCAAGCAGGCAGAAGAAGACCGGGCCCGTTTTGACATGCGGATTGCACTCGAAATCCTCGAAAAGGAAGCAGAGTATCTGGGGAGTGAAGCGCCCTCTCCGCAGGGACTGTTTCTGTTTCAGTTTGAATCGATCGCGAGGAACCGGCTGGGATATCAGGATGGCTTGCAGGCGATGTCGGGAGATCCAATGTTCAATGCCGACTGGCGGGACTGGATCGGAAAAATCCGGCAGTCACTGGGAGCAGTCGAATTTTCCGAGATGATCTATTCCCGTTCCGAGTTCCGCGTGCAGGATGTGCGTCGTCGGAATGACAATCCGGACTACCAGCCAACCTATGCCGTGTTGTTCGGTCTGCACGAGGGAAGAATCGCCAAAGCAAATCAGGGGCGGGATCCACTCTACATGTTTTCAGCCCTGCAGCGGCACCTGGGTTATCCGAAGGTGCCTCGAATCAAACCTCGTGCGGGGACCACGCTAGACCCAGCCCTGGAACAGCGTCTGCAGCAACTCGAAGCCCGTTTACGGATTCTGGAAGCGGAACAGTCCGGCAAACTGGATCTCTCCGAGTTTTATGTGAAGCCGGATCCTTCCCACTTCAAAACGCTGGATGATTGACGGCTTTCCATTCAGAGACGATGCTGTGTGGTTCTGGTCCGCTGGTTCTCCTGTCATCGAAAAGGAATGCTCATGTTTGCTCCCGTCCGCGTTTTGCTGAGTCTTGTTCTCCTGACATCCTGCTGGGCGGGGATTTGTTCTGCTCAGGTGAAACATTCCTTCCTGACGGCCGATTCTTCCAAATCACTGATTGCCATTGTGGGTGAAAATGGTGAACTCGAGTGGAGTTACAAGATTGGCCCGCTGCACGATCTGCATGTGCTGGCCAACGGGAACATCCTGTTTCAGGATACCTGGACACATCTGCTGGAAGTGAATCCTGCCACGTCCAAAGTGGTCTGGGAGTATCAGGCAGGAAAAGGATCAGGCAAAAAAGTAGAAGTCCATGCCTTTCAACGACTCTCCAATGGCAACACCATGGTTGCGGAGTCGGGAACTTCGCGGATTCTGGAAGTCGATCCCCAGGGAAAGATCGTGCATGAAATGCCCCTGCAGGTCAAAGAACCACATCCGCATCGCGATACCCGACTGGTCCGCGTGCTGGAGAATGGCAATTACCTGGTCTGCCACGAAGGGGAGGGCATTGTCCGTGAATATACCCGGGAAGGAAAAACGGCCTGGGAATATGCGGTTCCCCTGTTCGGCCAGGAACCTCGCAACGGACACGGACCGGAAGCCTTCGGGAATCAATGCTTCACCGCTCTCCGCCTGAAAAACGGGAATACTCTCATTTCAACTGGCAACGGACACCAGGTGATCGAAGTCACTCCGTCTGGAGAAATCGTCTGGTCACTGGCACAAAATGAACTGCCGGACATTCAGCTGGCGTGGGTCACGACGTTGCAGCAGTTGCCGAATGGAAATCTGGTGATCGGAAACTGTCACGCTGGCCCGGAAAATCCGCAGGTGATCGAGATCACCCGCGATAAGAAAGTGGTCTGGACTTTCCATGATTTCAACCGGTTCGGCAATGCTCTTACCAATACCCAGATCCTGACAACAAATGGCGAGAAGGTGAGCGGATCGGTGCGCTAAGACGATTCCCACTCGATAGACCCGGTATTAGGTAAGGGAAAGATAATCATGCGGATGCCATTACTGGTCCTGGTGTTTCTGGCTCTCCTGGGAGCAGAGTCTTCCAGCCTGGCAGGTAAAGACTCCCGTCCAAACATTGTCTATCTGATGTCGGATGACCAGTGTTTTCATTCCCTGGGGTGCTACGGAGCACCGGGAGCGAAAACGCCTCATCTGGATCAGCTGGCCCGGGACGGGATCGCCTTCGATCATCATTACGACACAACGGCGATCTGCATGGCCTGCCGGGCGACGGTCATGACCGGCATGCTGGAATACAAAACTGGCTGCAACTTTGATCGCGGTCCTTTACTTCAGCAGGATTGGGAGCAGTCTTACCCGGTACTCCTGAAAAAGGCCGGGTATCGAACCGCCTTTGCCGGCAAATTCGGCTTTGAGGTCGCAACCTCGAAGCAGGCAAAGCCGGGTATGCCAAAAGGGGATTTCGATGTCTGGGCAGGTGGCCCGGGGCAGACATCCTATGTGACCAGCCAGAATCCCGCACTGGCCCGCTATGCGAAAGAGTATCCTCATTCCACCCTGGCCTACGGTGCGTTTGGAGCGGATTTCATACGTGAGTCTGCTCAAAGCGGACAGCCCTTCTGCCTTTCAATCAGTTTCAAGGCCCCCCATCAGCCGGTTACACCGGATCCTCGTTTCAATGAGATTTACGCAGGAGCCAGCTTTCTCAAACCTGAAAACTTTGGTCGGGAAAAGGGACTTCATTTTTCTGAGCAGAGCCGCCTGGGGCGTCAATACGAACGGTTTCACAGCTGGCATTACAGTGATGATTACGATGGAGTGATGGCTAAGTATTATCAGTTGATCTATGCCATCGATCAGGCCGTGGGAATGATTCGGGCCGCCATTGAGCAAGCCGGCGTGCAGAACCAGACGGTCGTCATTTTCACTTCCGATAATGGCTACCTGTGCGGGGCACATGGCTATGGTTCGAAAGTGCTCCCCTACGAAGAAGCCTCCCGAGTCCCGCTGATCATTTTCGATCCGCAGGCTCCAGCAGAGAAAGCGGGAACCCGAATCGCTGCGTTGACGGGGAATGTTGATTTCCACCCCACAATCCTCGAACTGGCGGGAATTCCGATTCCAAAACAGGTCGATGGTCGCAGCCTGATCCCGTTGTGGCGGGGGAACGTTGATAAGATTCACCAGTCCTTGCCACTCATCAATGTCTGGGGGCCAGAGGAAGTTCACAGTCTGGCGGTCGTGACAGAACATGACAAATTCATTTTCTGGCCGTATCAGAATGAAACGATCAAACCCGCCGAGGAATTCTATCGTCTGGATCGGGATCCGCTCGAACTGAACAATTGCCTGGATGATCCTGATTCCCGGAGTCAACTGCAGCACACACGCAAAGAATATCAGCACTGGGTCAAGCACTGGCAGCATGAGGGGGTCAAGCGTTACGGCTACGAGGAAATGATCCGCAAATTTGCTCTCGTGCCGTAGCTAAGCAGTACAAATCAAATAAGAAAAGCCATCAAATGCAGAGGAGCATTCGATGGCTTTCTCATTTAGTTAAACTGTGAAGTTCATCCGAACTTTGCCTGGCAGAGGAGCTGGCTCGATTCGGGGAAAATCATCAGATTCTTAACTCCTCAAGGAGACTACTTGCAGCATTTGCAGCAGGCACCTTTGCAAGGAACGACGCATTCGACAACTTCTTCGACGCAGCGGCAAACCTTGACTTCAACTTCTTTTTCGACCTTGACTGGGACGCAGACAGTGTACTTTTTGGTCACTTCTTCTTTGACACATTCACAGGTCGTTACTTGGTACTCTTCAGTCCGAGTTTTGCAGACAGGAACCTTGACGCAGTAGGTCTTGGTTTTTTCAACTGGAACCTGCTTGCAGGTCACAACAGTCTTGGTGCGTTTTTCTGGAACGCATTCAGTCACGCAGTACTCGTACTCTTCTTCAACAGGCACGCACTTGGTCACGTTCACAGTTTTGGTGTGCTCTTCAGCAACACATTCTGTGACGCAGTACTCGTACTCTTCTTCGACACATTCGTGCTTGCAGACTTTGACCATTTTGGTGTAAGTCTCTGGTTTGCACACAGTGACGGTGTACTCATACTCTTCGTGACGTGGCACTCGCTTGCAGACGGTGTAAGCCACTTCTTTGTGCTCAACTTCTGGAACCCAGACGCGCTTGGTGTAAGTGCATGGGTTGCAGCCGTTGTTGCAGGATGAGCAGCTGTTGCAGCAGGAACCGCAACCTTTGTTGCAGCATGAGCCACAGCTGTTGCCACAGGCAGAACCACATTCAACAGTCTGACATTCCCAATGTCCTTTGTTGATGCAGATTGTGCGTGTCTTTTCTTCTTTGACCACATCGTAAACGCAACGAGTTCCGGTGCGGACCTCTTCAACAGGAACCATCCGGGTGTAGGTTTTTTCAACTTCTGCCCAGACTGGTTTCATGACCTTGCGTACGCCGGTCTTCTTCACTTCGTGAGGAATCATGACCGTGTAGGTCTTTTCCACTGGCTCGCACACTTTGGTCATGACGGTCCGGGTCCCCTTCTTGGTGACCTGGTGAGGAACCATCACTTCGTACTCAACTTCGTGCTCTTCTTTGACGCATTCGCAAACCGTGTACGTCTTTTCGCGAGTTTCTTCAACCCACTCAGTGTACTCGACTTCACGAGTTTTCGTCTCGGTGTGAGGCACCATCTTGCAGACGGTGTAAGTCTTTTCTCGTTCTTCCTTCTGGTACTCGGTCACGCAGATGGTTTTGGTTTCTGTCACCCATTGAGGACGACGAACAGTCTTCTGAATGACCTGGCATTCACCGCAGGCATCTCCACAAGCACCACAGGCATCAGCACAGCAGTTGTTGCTGCAGCTGTTGCAGGATGTTGAGCAGGACTTGCAATGTCCAGCCATTACAGGACTGGCCAGTGCCACAAGGCAGGCCACAGCCAGGAATCGCGACAACGACCCCACCAAACGTTTTTGCATAATCTCTCCCCCTCTCAGTTGAATAAATGAAATGACAATCACGCGCGTGACTGCCGACCTGATCACGCTGAGTCCATCGAGCTTGTTCTCCACGTCGGTCTTAAACCCAGATTGATATTCCAAAATAGGACATATGGATTCAATGGGCAAATTGCAAAAAATAAATAAAAAAAAGATATGAGAGAACATAGGCGGGAAATTGTCGCAGGGGATGCCCTCAGCACCCATCCAGATCGAAGGATATTTCTGATTAGGCTGTTTGACCCGCCACTGAAAATTTCAAAAAACAGGCGCAGGTTGCTTTCAGGACTTCGTTAACTCCTCTGAGCGGGAATCAAAGTTCAGCCCGCCAGATTCAAACCTGCAATTTGTCAACTGAAAAAGCTGACATTCATGCTCAAAGGAGACAGAAATGAAGATCCTCAATCACGTATTTGGACTATCCAGACAGGAGCTTTTCCCACGATGGATTGCACCATCTTTTCTGGTGATAGCAGTCTTAAGCCTGACACAGACGGTCCAGGCGCAGAAAATCCCCGGACTGGATCGGTTTGGTTACCCTGAAGATGGTGTGTATCACGCGACGGATCGGATCGCTTATCCCTCTCAGGTCATCAATGACTCATATTTGTGGGCCATCTCGGAAAAGGATTTGAAACGCTTCTACGACCGGGATGATCTGGTCGACTTCTATGATCAGGAAATCAGACGGACGCCGCTGCGACTTCCCGCAGCCACTATGACTGTTCGGGGCGACTGGAAAAAGATTGCTGAGCGGCAAAACCCATCAACGGCCAAACACGATCGAACATTCGTCATGACGAACTCTCAGGCTGTTTCCCAGGAAATGGCACATGAAATCAGTGTCGGGCTGGCCGTTTCGGCAACTGCGGGAGTCAAGCCGTTCGGTGTGGGAGCAGAGGTTACCGTGGAAACTTCTGTGGGCTATGCCCTCACCATTGCCAATTCGAAAGAACTCGGTCAGGAATGGTCTGAAGATGCTATTTTTGAACCAGGGCAGTTTCTGCAGGCCTGGCAGCGACAGGTCGAAGTGACTGTGGAATTTGATCCGGATCAATACTTCAAGGATGACCAGCTTGGGAGATACACAGCAGAAGACATGTTCTACTACATGATGGCCGAAACCTATGGACCGGTATTGTGGACTGAACGAGTTTGGGGCAGCCTGTCCTATAAAGAGGTAACCCGACGTGCCAAGTACAACGGAGGAGCAGATCTGTACAAAGAAGCTCTCTCTAACATCAGGGACGGAGGTTCCAGCTACGAGAATCGCTGGGAAAACCTGAAAGGACTGTTCAACTACTCGAAGTTCAAGAGAATGGGAAAAATTAGACTGGTCTATCGTTTGCCACTTCCCAAGTTTCATCCCACCTTCTGTCGAGTGGAGCAGGTTCCCGCTCTGCATGGAGAACAGGCCAGCAACCAGCCCGGTTCAGAGCCGACAACACAGCCATCCGGAAGAAATTCCGGAACCGGCATAACTCCGCCCGTCAAACCGCTCAATCCGGACAATAGCTCCCTCGAGGATGCAGCACCAGAGGTTCCTAAACGGTTTGAGGTCCTGCAGGGGAACTTCACGATCACCGGAAATGAACCGTCCCAGAAGAATGGTCGCTACTATCACGTTTATGAGAAGGAACTGGAAGCGGGAGTGACCTACATCATCTCGGCTCGGGGGACAGTTTTTCAGCCCATAATTGTTGTCCGAACCGGAGAAACCCTGCAATCAACCGTGCTGGGAGGTGTGACAGAAGGAGGGATCGAACCTCGATATTTCTTCAGACCAGAAACCTCCGGGAAATACTACATCAACATCACTTCCAAAGGTGTGGGAGAAACCGGAGCCTACTCACTCTATGTCGGGAAAGGCTGATCGGCATTGAATGACTGAACCCAAAGCAGCGTGATGAGGGCCGAAGGGGGGCCGGCAGATTTGCCGGTCTCCCTTTTTTCATTTGATCATTAACCAGAAAAGGGCTGACAAACTGGAACAATCAAGTCTGTTCGACAGGGAATGCAATCCGGAAGCGGGTCCCTTTCCCCACTTCGCTGGCGCATTGAATTGAGCCGCCGTGAGCTTCGACAATTTTCCGGACCGTCGGCAGCCCCAGTCCTGAGCCTCCCGGTTTGGTCGAAAAGAAGGTTTCAAAAATCCGCTGACAGACATGGCTCGGGATTCCCTCACCGGTATCGATGATTTCCAGAATCACTTCCTCTCCGGAACGATAGGTCTGGAATTCGAGTACGCCGCCAGTCCGCATCGATTCCTGGGCATTACGGGCGAGATTCCGCAACGCTCGATGCAGTATTTCCCGATCGAGAGAAACGGGAGGAAGATCCGCACTCAAGTGAGGAGAAACTTCGATACCTGCCGCATCCAGATCTGGTCTGATGTCAGCAATAAACCGATCCACATAATCACTGAGATCCGTTGGGATGCAGTTTAATTCCAGTACGCGTGCATACTGCAGAAAGTCATTCAGAAACTGTTCGAGCCGACGGCATTCCTTTTCGGTCGTCACAATCCGCTCCTGCATCCGTCGATCACGGACGGACTCGGGCGGAGAAAGCTCCTCTTTGAGAATCTGCAGATTCAGGGAAATGGTCGAGAGTGGATTTCGAATTTCGTGTGCCAGCCCTCCCGCCAGTTCTGCCAGTTCGGTGAGCTTCTTCTGAAGCTGGTCCGCTTTGCTGGCATCATTCTCATCGGAGGAAGACACGATCTGCTCATTCAATAGAAATAGGAAACGTTAAGGACTCTAAACTCATCCCTTCCATTCCGGATGAGAATTCCGGCATGTCCAGACTGCCTGAATTCGAAATGCATGCTGACAGATCAGCAGGAGAAGTTCAATTCCGTTACATGAAAAAAGCCCCTGAATTCAGGTGAACTCAGGAGCTTGCGTGATCGAGTGATCTGAGCAGATTAATCTTCGAAGTCGAGATCATCCTCATCGTCTGCTGCATCGGAATCTTCATCTGCAGCTTCTGGTTCCGGCAGCAATGCTTTGCGTGACAGCTTCACCCGGTTCTGCTCATCAACCGCAATGACTTTGACTTCCATCTTGTCGCCAATTTTGCAGACATCCCCCACATTCTTGACGAAACCGTTGGAAAGCTCGCTGATATGGCACAACCCGTCCTTACCCGGAGCAATTTCCACAAACGCTCCGAAGTCCTTGATGGCAATCACGGTTCCGTTGTAAACGCGGCCCACTTTGACATCTTCGGTCATGGCTTCAATCCGTGCCCGGGCGGCCTCCGCTCCGGCTCCTGAAGGAGCAGCGATGGTCACGGTTCCATCATCCGAGATATCAATCTGGGTACCGGTTTCTTCCTGCAACGCCCGGATGTTTTTGCCACCCGGTCCGATAATCAGGCCGATTTTTTCAGGATCGATCTTGATGCTTTCAATCCGGGGAGCCAGCAGGGAAATTTCTTTCCGGGGGCGACGGATTTCTGTCAGCATCGAACGCAGCAGTTCCAAGCGGGCTTTGCGGGCCTGTTCCAGGGTTTTGCGAATGATCTCTTCGTTAATACCATCGATTTTCAGGTCGAGCTGAATTCCGGTAATCCCTTTCTGGGTTCCGGCCACTTTGAAGTCCATGTCCCCAAAGTGATCTTCATCGCCAATGATGTCGGTCAGCAGGACATAATCTGATCCTTCCTTGACCAGACCAATTGAGATTCCGGCAACCGGCTGCTTGATGGGAACACCGGCATCCATCAGGGCCAGGGTTGCATTACAGACCGAAGCCATCGAGCTGCTGCCGTTCGATTCGGTAATATCCGAAATGATGCGGACGGTGTAAGGGAACGATTCTGGCTCAGGCAGAACCCACTGCACGGATCGTTCCGCCAGGGCACCGTGGCCAATTTCGCGTCGTCCTGGTCCACGAATCGGTCGAACTTCGCCGACAGAGTAAGACGGGAAGTTGTAATCCAGCATGAACCGCTTGGCATGTTCGCCAAACAGGTCTTCCACTTTCTGCTGATCCCGAACGGTTCCGAGAGTCAGAGTTGCCATGGACTGGGTTTCACCGCGAGTGAACAGTGCGGAACCGTGGACGCGGGGAATAATCCCGACGCGGCAGGTCACGTCCCGCAGATCAGTTGTCGTTCGGCCATCCAGACGGTTACCGGACAGAGTCAGCTGACGGCAGATTTCCTTGTCGACCTGGTAGAAGGCATCTTTGAGCTGTCCCAGAGTACGTCCTTCGGCATCTTCCGTGGCTCCTTCCGGAAACAGCCGATCAATCATTTCCTGACGAACAGCGGCGGCAGCTTCAGAGCGTTCTGACTTTTTGGGGTTCTGTCGGGCGGCTTTCAAGCCAGCTGAGGCAGACTGTCGAACCTGGGCCAGGAAGGGATTTTCCGGTCCGTCTTCATAAGTACAGGGTTCAACTCCGGCTTTGCTGGCCAGTTCTTCCTGCATTTCGCAGAGGACGGCAATCGACCGGTGTGCGAACATCAGGGCGTCAGCCATCTGCTCCTCAGGAATCTGACGTCCGAAACCTTCGATCATCAGAATGGATTCCCGATTTCCCGCGACAACCAGATCCAGATCCCCGTTCTCGGCCTGGGCATTGGTGGGGAAGAGAATCAGATTTCCATCTTCCAACCCGACCCGGACAGCTCCAATTGGTCCCTGAAATGGGACGGGAGCCAGGGTCAATGCGGCACTGGCACCGTTGATGGAAATCACATCGGCCGGGTTCTCCAGATCGCAGGAGAGCACCATCGACTGGATCTGAACTTCGTCATGAAACGATTTGGGAAACAGTGGGCGAAGAGGTCGGTCCGTCAGACGGGCGGTGAGAATTTCGTGAGTCGAAGGACGTCCTTCTCGTTTGATGAAACCGCCGGGAAACTTTCCGGCAGCAGAAAAGCGTTCGCGATAGTCGACCGTCATCGGGAAGAAGTCAATTCCTTCCCGGGCCGGGCCGGTTTGTGCAGCCACCAGCAGTGAGGTTTCGCCATATTGAATCATGACGGCACCACTGGCCTGCTTGGCGATTTCGCCGGTTGTCATTTTGAGGGTGCGACCGGCAATTTCCCGTTCAACTGTAATTTGTTTTCCTGACACAGATAATAATCCTGTTTGTTGAATGTGTTCTTGAAAAGAAAGGGGGCAATCAACTGATCATTCCGCCGTCATCCTGATCAGAGCAGGCGAACATGAACGGATTCAGCCAGAGCGAAATCCACAAACGACTGGTACATCCAGTTAGAGTTTGCAGGGTCCTGTCCGGGGCTTGCATGGGCGAGCGGAGGACAATCGACTGCCACAAAATAAGAAAGCCCGACACAAGATGGTCGGGCCTGAGACTACTTACGCAGGTTAAGACGTTCAATCAAGGATGCGTACCGATTGGGATCCTTGCGACGCACATAATCCAGCAGGCGACGTCGGCGACTGACCAGCATCAGCAGACCCCGTCGGCTTGCATAATCCTTGCTGTGCGACTTCAGGTGATCGGTCAGTTCATTGATCCGATGCGTGAGCACAGCAATCTGGACATCAGGAGAACCAGTATCCCCGTCGGTCCGACGAAAATTTTCAATCAGTTCAGTTTTCTTTTCTTTCGTTATCGACATGAGTCACGAAACCCCAGCAAATTTCTGTCAACATGGGTGAACATCCCACCCAACTCGTGGTGAACCTTTTCACCTAAAAAACCTAATCCCGTCGCAATGCGGATGCGGTAGAGTAGCTTGGGCTGGCCAGAATATCAATCCACTTCTTTTAACAATTTCAGCAGACTCGCTGAATCGATGCGGTCAGGAATTTCAGGCTGTTTGAAACAGATGAAACTGGGGGTCTGGCCAGACCTGTCCGTTCAAATCATTTTTCCGATCTGGTAAGCTGAACAAACAGATCAGAAAGAATTGAAATGTCCACGAGTCCCCCTCCGACCTCTGTTCAGGCTCCCAGTCTGCAAATGCAGGGGATCTGCAAGCAATTCGGCTCCACGCGTGCCCTGCACGATGTAAGCCTGGAGGTCCATCCCGGGCAGGTTCTGGCGCTGATTGGGGAAAACGGAGCCGGGAAAAGCACGCTGATGAAAATCCTCAGCGGCTCCCTCACCCCCGATGCCGGGACAATTACCCTGGCCGGAGAACCCTACCATCCCGCCAATCCTCATGCCGCCCGCATGCTGGGTGTGAGCATGATCTACCAGGAATTGACGATTGCCCCCGATCTCTCGCTGGAAGATAACCTCCTGCTGGGGACCGAATCTTCCCACTGGGGAATTCTGAACCGAAAGGAACAGGGGAAGAGAATTGCCAAAGCCCAGGAACTTCTGGGATTAAAAGATATTCCGCGGGATTACCCCGCCCGACTGCTTTCGCCCGCTCAGCAGCAGCTCATCGAAATCGGACGCACACTCGTCAATGATTCCCGGGTTGTCATCTTCGATGAGCCAACCAGCTCTCTGACTTTTGAAGACCTCGAACACCTGTTTCATGTCATCGGACTGCTCCGCGAAGCGGGGCTGGCGATTGTCTATATCAGTCACTTTCTGGAAGAGATCCGACAGGTCTGCCAGGAATTTGTGGTCCTGCGGGACGGGCTTCGTGTGGGGGCAGGATCGCTGGAGAAGACAACCGATCCGGAAATCGTCCAGATGATGATTGGTCGGGAGCTGACTGAGCTGTTTCCCACCGTCCCGCGCACTCCGGGTGAAGTGATCGTCAAGGCAAAAGAAGTTTCTGGAGTGCAGTCTCCCCATGCGGTATCGCTGGAATTACGACGGGGTGAAATTGTCGGCATTGCAGGTCTGATTGGTGCGGGCAGAACTGAACTGGCCCGCTGCCTGTTCGGACTCGATGAACTGCATGGAGGCGAGATCCTGATTCATGACCGACCCACGCCGCATTCTCCCACTGACCGCATTCGAGCGGGGATGGGAATGGTTTCGGAAGATCGAAAAACCGAAGGACTGGCCCAGAATCTTTCCATTACCGAGAACATGACACTCTCTCATCTGGTTCCTTATCAACGCTGGGGC
>JAGQQT010000330.1 GCA_020426065.1 Planctomycetaceae bacterium
AGAATGCGGCTTTCGCGATATCACAAACGCCGGCAATGACCGTGACTTTGGCTGCGAATGCGGCTTTAACGGTTGCTACGAGTTTTGTGGTGATCGCGTTCATCATCGCACCTCCTGCAGCAGGGCTGCAGCGTCTGGAGAATAAGAAAGAAGTTTGTCTGGTTAGAGTAAGTGAAGCGTTTCCTTAGATTTACCGGGAACTCCCCGGCGGGTATGGATTTTCCACGTGCAGTCGATCTGGACTGACACATCCTCTAGACAATCATAACGGTCATGTGGTTCGGGATTATTTCAAAAAATTCGAAGTTCAGAAAAAAACTTCGGAAATCTTTGATGGATTTGAGGCATATCGGGAGTTTCCCCAAGTCCCCCAGCCCACGATACCAGCCTCAAAAACACCAGAACCTGTTGGTATCAGCCACATTTCGCCATTTTGACCCTACGTATGGGGGTCAAAATCTGCTATTTTCAGTAAGCTGGTCGGACCAGAAGATCAGGGATTGCGCTCAAGATTTCCTGTGACGAATTGTTTCTGTGACTAAAAGGATTACACTGTTTGTCGTCGTGATGAAGGAAAATTCACGATCGGCACACTCATCCAATGAAGCTCCTCGAGCAGGAATCTGGCAAGAATACAGTCCATACCGTTTTCGTCTCCGGTATCAATTTGATCGCCATCGCACGTGTGCCTTGAGAGACTCAGTTCATGATCCCTGCAGGAAGCCTGCATGCTGAATTTCTTCCGAAAAACTGATCCGTGGGGCAATGGATTGTCCGTGTGGGTTCTGGCATTTCTGCTGTTTGCCACGCCATTTCTGGTGACCGCACTCAAGCAGACCGAAATGAAAAATGAGGTGGAAGCCTGGCTCCCGGAGCGGGACCCTCAGGCTGTCCTGCTGACCTGGTACGGGGAAAACTTTCCCGTTGAAGACCGGTTGTTTGCTTCGTGGGACAACAGCACGCTCAACGATCCCCGCAATGAACTGCTGGCAGCCCGGCTCGAAGGCTATGTCGATGAGAAAGGAATTGAGCGTCGCGGCAGTCCCTATGTTTCCGAGGTGATGACGCCACGGGAATCACTCCGTCAGATTATCAAGCAGGGGATCGAAGCCGAACAGGCCATGAAAAGTGTTCGCGGTCTCTTGATTGGTGAAGGGGCAATGAAAGTGACCCTCACCGAACTGGGCCATGAAAAGCGGGAGTTCCTGGAAAAGGAACTTGTCCGTCGGGCTCTTGAAGAGCTTCAACTGAAGGTAGAAATCCTGCCGGCCGTGCATTCCTGGGAACCACCGCTGGAATTCGAAAGTGTGGCCGGGATTCGCCAGAAACTGGATGAGGACGAGAATCGCTACGAGGAAGATGAGGAGGTTCTGGACAAACTCCTGCAGATCGCTCCGCACGATTTCCAACTCACCTGGCATCAGATTCTTCCTGAAGGTGAAACGACGGCAGCGATCAAGTCGCTGCTGGATTCGATTCGTTCGCATGCCAGCCAGGCTCATCCGGAAGGTGATCCCCTGGTGGAATCGACCTTTTTCGAAGCAGGGGCACCCGTTGCACTGGTGATTACCCTGAGTGAAGCCGGTGAGTCGGACCGGGCAGCCGCCCTGGCGGATATCTCGAATGCCGCTGGGGATTGTTTTGTTGAGCCGGGAACCTTTCATCTGGGTGGCCGTCCTGTAGGTTCAGCCACTCTGAATACAGAAGTCAGCAAGGCGACATATGATCCAACCGCTCCCTGGTATTTAAGATCTGTGACGGGATTAAGTGCGGTTGTCAGTTTCATCCTGGCCTTCCTGATGCTCCGGAGTTTTCGTCTGGGGTTGCTGGTGCAGATTGTCGCCCTCTATGCCACCATGTTTACGGTGGCCCTGGTTCCTCTGACCGGTTCCAGTATGAATATGGTTCTGATTGTGATGCCGACCCTGCTTTCGGTTCTCACTCTTTCAGGGGCCATTCACTTGGCCAGCTACTGGAAACATACCGCACGTGAAGAACCGCGGACCGCGATTGCCAATGCGGTCCGGATGGCGGCTCAACCCTGCTTCCTGGCGTCTGCGACAACAGCCATCGGGCTGGCTTCGCTGATGACGTCGACGTTGAATCCGGTGCGTGACTTCGGGATTTATTCGGCGATCGGGTGTGGTTTTTCACTGCTATTTGTGTTGTTTGTCCTGCCTGCTCTGATGCAGATCTGGCCCGGGAATCCACCTCCCGAACACGAATCCGATGGACGGAACTGGCGTCGACTGGGGCAGCTGATTTATCGCAACTCCACTGTGGTGACCATCTTCTGCATGGGCCTGTTCGCATTTGGCATCTATGGCCTGCAGTACTTCAAAAGTGAAACCAAGGTGGTGCGGTATTTTCCGGAAGGGGCACCCATTCTGCGGGATTACTGGTTCCTGGAAGATAATGTGGTCGGGATCAACACTGTTGATACCGTGGTCCGGTTTGACAGCGATTCTCAGCAGAAGCTGACGTTCCTGGAACGAATGGAAATTGTGCGGGAGATCACGGGCAAGATTCGCAGTCATGCGGAAATCACCGGTGCGATCTCACTGGCCGATTTTCAGGAGCCTTCTGAAAAACCGCCTGAGGATGCCAGTCGCCTCACCGTGATGAAATACAACAAACGGACGAATTCCGTTGAGCGGAAAATCAAAGATGGCGAGATGAAGGGGACAGAAAGCCTGTTCACACTTGCCAGTGACGATGCCGACTGGCATGAACCGGGTGACAAACTTCTCAGTCAATCCGGCGATGAGTTATGGCGGATTTCTGCTCAGGCCTACGTAATGGCCGACAACGACTACGGACTGTTGATGGACGAACTGGACGGCATTTCCCAGTCTGTTCTGAAATACCATGCGGGAACCCATCATGTGGTTACCGGAATGGTGCCCGTCTTTCTGCGGACCCAGGAAGCGTTGCTGGAAAGCCTGATTAACAGCTTCGGCATGGCGTTTGTGGTAATCGCGTTTGTGATGATGCTTGTGCTCCATAACCCGATTGCCGGTCTGTTGACGATGCTGCCCAATCTGATGCCGGTTGCGTTCTGCTTTGGTACGCTGTCTTTCATCGGGCAGCGGGTGGATATCGGAACGATGATTACCGC
Source organism: Planctomycetaceae bacterium (assembly GCA_020426065.1). GTDB lineage: Bacteria > Planctomycetota > Planctomycetia > Planctomycetales > Planctomycetaceae > Rubinisphaera. The sequence continues at coordinate 3,119 of JAGQQT010000330.1, forward strand.
TTCCGTGGCACTGGGAATTGCCGTTGATGGTACGCTCCACCTGCTGACCTGGTTCAAGAAGGGGATCATTGATGGCAAGTCGCGTCAGGAGGCGATCGAACTGGGATTGTCTCACTGTGCCCCGGCCATGTGGCAAACCAGCGCCATTGTCGCGATCGGACTGTTAACACTGGCTCCCGCTTCGTTGCTGATGATCAGCCGGTTTGGCATTCTGATGGCCGCTCTGATTGCCGCTGCCCTGATGGCTGATATTGTCTTTCTCCCCGCGCTGCTGACCGGAACACTGGGACGGATTATCGAGCGGAGTGTGCAGAAAGTTCAGGCCCAGCGTAATCCTCAGGATCAGGAATCCGATTCCACAACCGGCGAGGATGCACCCGCTGAGCACTATTCGGTTTCTGCGCCGCACCTGAAAATCGTTTCGGCCAAACTGAGTGAGAGTTCCAATAACAATTGAACCGAGAATCCTCGAAATTCACTCTTCTCATTCGCCTGACTTCGGAAAATAATATCTACAAGCATCTCTCCCATTGCTGAGGACTGATCCATACGCAGGGAGCGAGTCTTTGATCATCCTTCGAAAGGGATACCATTCCGGACACTGCCATGACAGACTTCGTAGAACCACTCGGCCCACGGATTCTCATTCGCAAGGATGAAGCCCGTCAGAAAACACGCGGAGGAATTGTGCTGCCCGAGCAGGCAGAAATTCCGACCATCACCGGTCGCGTGGTCGCTGTGAGTCTGGAAGTCGAGAATGATGACGAGTTCCCGGTCAGCAAATACGACAAGGTGCTGTTTCATCCCAAGAATGCCATCCCGGTCGATTTCGAATCAGACAACCTGCTGTTCGTGGTGCCGGTCGATGATGTGGTTGCCGTGTTTCGACGCTCCGAGGCCAGCCCTTCCCACACCAGCTCAGACAGTGGTGGCGAAGAACAGGACGGCGATGCCGATCTGGATGAGTTCAACTGAGTTCGACGGTCAAATCATTCCGCTACGCTCCATTCTGAGCGTGCCACAGCCAGCGGTGCCTGATACGGAATTGTGCGTTGCCGGTCGTTCTATTCAATCCCCAGATTCCGCTCGATGCTGCGGGCTTTGGGAGACATCAGCATATCCCGGAACACATCCGGATCCTTTTCGAGCGGGCGGTCGCCGCGGGCTTCCACACCCGCTTCCCGAATCCAGCCTTCATCGGTCGTGTCGGTGCCATCACCAATGCCATTGGCGTTCGGTTTGCGAAATCCCATGCTGTTCTGCATAAAATTACGCATACCAACAGACTGCGTGCAGCCCACGGCCGCAATCAGTAACGCTGACAGAACCACACAGGAAACGTTCCGGGAGATACGCATGAGAAAGTCTCGCGCTCAACGGGGAATGGAGGGAGGGTCCCGAATTTTCGGGGGAGGGACTGGAACCTTAAGAGCAGTGAGGATCCCTGTCCAGCCGAAGAGCATTCGTGTAATTTTTGCCTGAGGAGGCTGGTGAATATCCAAAGGCAGCCTGAACAGCCGGAAAGAGTCTTTTTGATTTTACGATGAGGATCACCGCCATGAAATCGGACTGGCTTTTCACTGACCCGCCCAACGCTGCTGCCCTGACCACAACGTTCGTCCTGGACGGTTCACCCATTCTGCGTGTGTATCATGATTACGATGCCACCTGGCAGTTTCATGGGTCACCAGATGATCCCGCTACCGAGGACGTGGCCCGCGTTGTGTCTCTGCAAAGCATGATCTCCCGTGATGAAAGTCTGGCGGAGTTACATGATCTGCCTTATGGCTGGCGGGCATTCCGTTCCACCGTCACCAGTCGCTGGAAACGGGAGAAGAACCATCCATTCCCCACTTTTGAAGAAGATGGCTACTATCTGGAAGATGCGGTCTGGATGTCGGCATACCGTGATGACGTCAATCCACCTCCAGAGGAAATCCGAGACAACCTGCCTGTGGGAGCTTATGTCAAACTGCTCTTCCGGTTTGCCGCTGAAAATGCTGATCGCCAGGACGGCCAGACAGAACGG
>JAGQQT010000331.1 GCA_020426065.1 Planctomycetaceae bacterium
TGGTCGGGAATCAGTTCGAGGTCATCGAAACGGAAACTGGCCAGATCCGAATCCTGACCACGCACCAGAAAAATCACCGCTCCTTCCTGCTGATGGCCGTCTGCATTGGTCACCTCACAGGAGAGACGAAACTGGCCGGGACGGACCGTCTTAAACTGATGCTCCAGCGAACCCTGCTCATCGAGTCTGGTCTCCCAGGTTTCCAGAAGTTCTTCTGACGGTTTTCCCTGCGGTGAATAGGTGATCGCATACAGCTTGAGTACAGCCGGGCCGACAATCGGTTTCTGATCGAGTGTCTGGGCCTGAATGCCGATGGAAGCCATGTCTCCCACCTGATAATAACCACGGTTGGACCACGCAAAGACCTGGAACGGATCCCGGGCGGCCAGAACCGAACCGGAACCGACAATCGTTCTGCGGGACTCATCAACCACTTCGGCTGTGATCGAATACTTGTGATCATGATCCCCGTGCAGGGCCCTGGCGAGCGCGGTATCGATTTCAATCTTCACCGTTCCATCCGGTCCGATCGCGTACTCATTTTCCAGAATCAACTCGGGTGGATCGTGTGGTGCATGCCACCAGGGTGGAATGGGACAGAGGCAGCCCCAGCGGCTCCAGCCGGGATACCATTCGTAATCACGGGCAAACCACCAGTAGCCATTCCCGTACAGCCAGTCCCAGTGATCCCGGGGATACCAGTGGGCATCGTGCGTGGTCCGTTCGACTTTCACTTTCACCTGGGCGGAAGTCACCGGAGCCCCGAAATAGTACTTGGCCCGCACGGTGGCGGTCAGTTTTTCTCCCAGGGCCACGGGCTTGTCGGGTGCTTCCACCAGAACTTCATATTCAGGCTTTTTGTATTCCTCAACCTGGAAAGAGATTCCCCCACCAATCCCGTTCTGCCAGGGAACCTGAAGTGAGTAGACCCCTAACGTGGCATCGTCAGACAGCTTCACTTCGCCATCAAAGCCGCCGTATTCATCAGCGGTGAAGTTGGTCTCCAGCAGTTTTTCATCGCGCGGAGAGACGATCTGGAATGGGAATGATTTGCCGGCATGACGGTCTTTCCCTGCGGACAGATAATCCACTTCACGCACCCAGACCTTGAATTTGACAACCTGGCCGGGACGATAAACCGGCCGATCGGTCATCGCATAGACTTTGGTCTGAGCGGAAGCTCCCCTGGCCCGATCCTGAAACCAGCTGCGTTCGAACCCAAAGCATGCCATCCTGCGATTGGGAGCGGTCGCCGTGACCAGCCATTCCAGGTTGGGATCGAGCAGGTTCTTGCTGACCATTACCTGCCCGTTTTCATCCGTGACTTCGGCAAACTCGGAGAAGCGAAAATTGTTTTCACGGTTTCGATTTCGGTTTTCATAACCAAAGAACTGCAGTTTGGCTCCGGGAACCGGTTGTCCGGTGCGGGCATCGGCCAGAAAATACCACTGTTTGCCATCCAGCATCTTTTTCACAATGACCGTGTCATCAATCCAGACAACAATTCGACTGGTATTGCCGTCCGCGAAGGTCGCGGTGAGGAGGTAAGCTCCCGCCTGCTCAATGGGGACCTTGATGTTTGTTCGACGGTCGAGATACTTGTCCCTCGGTTCGAGTGTTTCCTTCCAGGTAGCGACCTGCTCACCGAGATACTTTTTCTCATCTCGCTCGACAATCCGTCGGCCGAGATCGTTGATCTGCATTTTTTCCCAGTCGAGCTCTTTCGGCATCTGTTTCAGGTAGGCTTTGGCATCCTGAACCAGCAGTTCGTACTTCAGGGCATGAGCAGTCAACTGGAGTGCTTTTCCATTGCGGAAGCGGAAGGGAACTTCAGGTTCCTTACCCGCTGGCAGAACGCCGAGTGACTCAAACGTTCCCCAGGGCTTGATGATCTGATCGAGTCGATCCTGAGCGTATTCATGCTGCTCTGATTTGGGCAAGGCGAGAGCCGCCCGCCATTGATCCGCAGCCTGAGGGTATTGCATGCGGTTTTCATAGATTGCCGCCAGCTCTTCATGGGCACGGAATTTCTGGGGATCAGTCCCCCGTTCCACCGCCTGCTGCAGCAGGGCAATGTAGTGCTGCTCTGCCGGAAGCGTGAACCGTTTTACGCCGCTCGCCAGCTGGGCAATCGTTTCCTGATCTGTCAATGAGGAGACCTGGAACGGTCCTTTTTTGGTCTCCTCATCTTCTGGGGAGTGAAATCCCAGGAAACCGCTGTTCAAGGTCTGCACACCAAACTGCTGCTGCAGGAACTGTGCGCGGTGAAACAGAGTTTCCACCTGGAGAGCAGGTTCGACCTCAGCGGCATGACTCAGCAACCAGCGCCAGCGTTCTCCATCATTTTGAGCAGCCTCCCAGGAAGCAGGTACGGAATAAAGGACCGGATTACCGTCCTGATCGACTGGAGCCCCTGAGGTACCGGAAGGTTGATAACCCCAGTAATAAGCCACCTCTTCGACTTCGGGGAGTGCATTCAGATCGGTCAGCTTCTGCAGTTCCCAGCTCTGATTCCGGGATTCGCGGTAACTCATCATCCGCTCAGAAAATTTCAGCAGGAATTCTCCCTTTTGTGAGGGAGTTGCACCGGCAAGCTGAGACATGGCTTGCTGGTAAAGTTGCAGGCAGCGTACGTAGTCCGCTCTTTCTTTTGTCGCCCGCTTCCCGCCCGTGGAATGTCTGCGATTTCCCCGCTGGAATTCTCCTTCCACAATAAATCCGTAGTGCGGGATTGACTGATAGAGTTCCGCCACTTCCTGAAGGACCTGCCAGTTCTGGGCGTAATTGGCAGCCACCTGCTCCAGCAGGGGTTCTGCCTTTTGATAATCACCCAGATGCTGATAGCACTCCTGCGTATTCCGCAGTGCCCGCTGCACGATGAGGAAGTCTTCCGGTTTGCCTGCCAGGATGGCTTCATATTGCTGAGCGGCAACTTTGTAATTGCCATCCTTGAAAGCCTGATCAGCAGTCGACATGGTCTGCTCCTGGGGGGATGTCAAGGCAAATCCCCAAATCGAAAACAGCATGAGACTCAACGCACCAGACAGCGGCCAGAAAGCACGCATGGTCAAATCCTTCAGTTGGTTTGTGCAGAGACCGGTTCCGCTGTCCAGCAGAAAACCGGAACGATTCCTTCCAGACCATCAGCATACCTGCCCGCAGGCAAGTTGAACAGAGGCTGTTGAATGGAGCCAGACGGGAATCCGAATGAAGAAATGGGCACATCATTGTGCTGTGCCCTTGGGACGCGATCCGGGCTCATGGAGTTCCCCAAGATTTCCCAAAAACATAAACCCGCTCCAGTTTGTTCCGTTATGATGCGGCGAATTCCGCAGCGTTGGTGAGATTCGATCGGTCAAAAAGAACATCAGATGGTGATGGAACGAATCTTCGGTGAATGGTGTGTTCGTAGCTGGGAGGCCTGAACAAAAAAGGAATACGAAGGAGTCCCACCTGCGACAAATGCCTGCTGGAGATTGAGATCTGGCCACCGGCATGATTCTGGGAATGACGATGGAATAACAACCTCTTGCAGAATTCATGGAACTTTCTGAAAAGAATCGCATCTCAATGAAAGGAACCAAACCCTTTCTTGAACTCAACCCAGGAATCAACATGCAAACACGCTTCTACAAACTGCAACTTTGCTTTGCCTGGATTATCTTATTGATGATGAGCGGAGGATCACTGAAAGCAGATGAGCCACAGACTTTCAACGAACAGACTCCCGCCAACCGAGTCTTTGTAAAAATAATCCTCCCGCTGGAACCTGCTGGCTCTTCAGGCATCCCCGTTGAAGACTGGATTCAGCGGTCACTGCATAAGCGGGGAAATCAGGATCTGCAGGCAGTCACGGGCTGGGTACCGCTCAAAAGCATGGATGAGGAGACTGTTCCGGTTTGGAATGGAGTAGTTAATGGGAGTCACTGGGGATGTCCTGTCAGTGGACATCCAGTAGTTCGCCTGAACAATGGCTTTCTCAAAGTCGATCTAACAGGCTGGGCGCCAGCAGCGCTTGATCAGACAGGCATGACAGTTCCAGATGAACCAGGCAGCAGAACACTGGGTATCGTTGATAATGGTCTGGCATTTGTCGCGATCCTGGTCGTACCTGAAGAGTAACTTCTCTCACATGGACACCAGGAAGTGACCCGTCAGGCAGAATTACTAACCTGGCGTCTACCTCAAGCATGACGGGCGAATCCCCGCCATGCTTTCTTTTCTCAGCGAATCATGGCATAGTCATGACCAGAAGTATCAGTAACCCGCTGAAAGGGTCGTGATGGGATTCGACATCAGTTACTCAACCACCGAGATCATCTCGCCAGCCTTGCAGAGAGAAATCATCGCAGATGCAGAGGCCCTCTACCTGGCTTACAGCTGGGTACAGTGTGATGGCCCCTCACTTGAGAATGACAGTGGATACCTGACCGGATGCAGTCGTGTTTCTCCCTCAGACCCTGATGGTCAGGAAGAAGCCCAGCAGAGCGATAAGCCTGTGGGCAGGCTCTCCCATCTGCTGCAGGCCTTATGCGAACTCTCCTCCCGCCACGGCATTGAATGGGAAATCCAGCACGATCACTCTGAGGGAGTTGTCGGGGTCATTCAATACGGAATCCCGGATGATGCAGTCCGCGGGACATTTGAAGGTCTGGATGAACTGCTGGAAGAGTTGGGTGACATGGACGGTATGTCTCCCGAAGACTTTGATAACCCATTCGGTTAAAGCAAAGCAGGCTTGCTCAAAAAATGTGGCGTCCATTTGAAAGGGCTGCCTGAGTGGCAATATCAGTTGCTCATCTTTCTGGAAAAATGACTTTCCAGTCTTGCTGCATATCAACAACCGTCCATTTTTTCTCAGGGGCCTGCTGCAGTGCCTCATCCAGTTTGCCAATGTGGGACTGGCGATCGTATTTCCACTCCCGCTCCGCATCAGTGTGGTGAATGATTACACCGAGTCTTGATCCTTCACCCGCTGTTGTCCACTGGAGCATCTGCAGGTCTCCATCGCTATTCCCGAAGGCTGCAACGGGCCTGCGGCCGATTACCTGATTGATCCCGACCGGCTTGCCAGCCTTGTCATTGATAAAATTGAGTTCCGACTCTCGGACCAGAACCGGGACACCGTCTCTCATCTCGAAT
>JAGQQT010000332.1 GCA_020426065.1 Planctomycetaceae bacterium
TTTGCCCTTCATCGGACCTTCTGTTGCAACATGCAGGCCGATATTGGGAACATTTTCCGCATGGGTCGATCGGTCGGTCCCTTCGAGTCGATCCAGCCAGAGTACGAAGAATTCACTGTTATCCTCTGGCGGTTCGTACCTCATTTTGAAGCGGACAAACAGCTCGCCAGTTCGAAATGGTTCGGCCAGTTCCCTTCTCAGTGCATTGTCACGATTACCAGTTCCCCGAATCAGAACACCCGGATGCTGCGGATCAATACTTGCTGTCGACTGCCCGGAGACCTTCCAACCTTCCTTGAAGCCAGCTCCCCGATCAGACAGTTTCAGATTGCCGCCTGGCTCAAAGCCGTCTTCGGCAATCCTCACTTCACTGGCCAGAAGCCCATTGGCCCCCGCAATCAAAGCAAGCACGACAACAAAGAATGGAATCGAGCTCAAGAATCTCATACTTGAAACAATCCCATTCCAGAGCCAGTTCTGCTTCGGCTCATCGCAACCCTCATTAATGGTCAATTCGGTCGTTCTTCTACAGCACAGATCAATTGCAAACAACTCCCGTCCCCCAACAGGATTCTCGCTGTAAAGTTACGTTGTCGACGATACCCGATGGTACCAACAAATCAGAGAGGGTTCCATAGTCCACTGCAGAGCAAAAAAGCATGGCAACCAATACAGGTTGTTGGTACTATCGCAGAGGCGGAGCACCTTTCTGTCTGGCCTGAAATCGATCACACGGAAGTCGCCTTCAAATATGATGAGCAACGAAAGGGGTTTGACCGCAGCGAAAGTCATTCACATCTGAAATAGCTCTCCTACAAAAATACTGGATTTCTGCCTTCAGCTCGAAACGGGAGCAGATGGTTCAGGTCAGATTTCTCACAATGACATTTTCAGGCGAAAGCCTTGTTCCCAATAGAATCATGATGAATTCAACCACAATACTCGCCGCTTTACTGATCTTCTCCTCAAGCCTTGCCCTCGCAGCAGAGCCGATTCTTGAGTGGCGTTTTGATGGAGCATCTTCACCCGGAGCGTGGGTGGGCAAACCTGGCACTCCAGACGATGGTCCTCATCCACCGAAGTACCCGAACTTTGAGACGATGAATCATTCCATGTCCTTTACCGGACACGAAGGAGCCATCGAAATCAAAGACCATGAACGAGGCGGTTTCACGAATGTGCGATTCGGCATTGGCGACACATTCGGATTTGAAACCTGGGTTAAGTTCAGATCTTTGGGTCAAGGACATGTCGCCTATGTCGTTGGCAAAGGTCGGCATGTTAAGCATGGTGAGACTTTTCCGGAGACCAACCAGAACTATGCCATCCGGTTTCAGGGAGGTAGCGGTGGGGCTCAGCTCGGTTTGCTGTTTACCACCCAGCACCCCGAAACCGGCGAATATGCGTGGCATCGATGGTGGAGTGAAACGACAGTGCCTTCCACAGGCTGGCATCATGTGGCTTTACAGTACACCTTCGGCAAGGCCGACAGCCTGAATGCCTGGATTGACGGCAAACCAGTCTCCGGGAAATGGGATCTCGCAGGCAAAACCGATCTGCCCCCCGTGCAGGACGCAGATGACCTTCTGATCGGTACTGGCTACTCACGCGAAGAAGGCTCATCCTTTAACGGGTGGCTGGATGACCTCGCGATCTATCGTTCGGGCTTTACTGCAGAAGAGATGGCTCAGCGATATCGGTATATTCCACCACCACCGGCAGTCACACGTGAGATGATTCCACCTGGCAAAGTTCTTGTGCAGATCAGCGAAAAGGGTGTCCCGGAATCGAACGGCTGGCCTGATGAACCGCTGGTTACTGAAACCTATCTGGAAGACGTTTTTGGATTCTTCGCTGTCCCCCACAAGTATGTTTCCACAGGCGTGCGGTCAGAGCGTCCCAATCCTTCGCATGTTCGAGCGTCAGCAATCGTGAAACTGCCTCAGGGCAGGCATCGTCTGCTGCTGCGAGGTCGAGGGTTATCACGTCTGTTTATCGATGGAAAAGAACTGCTGGAGAACGGACCACGCACACTCGACTCGGAGGGGCATACGCCACTGGCCGTGCAGGATGATTATCTGGATCTCGGCCCCGACTTTCGTTTTGTACCACCTGGCAACCGGGATGCGTGGTGCGAGTTTGAATCACCAGGTGGAGAACACTTCGTGATTCTCGAAACTATGCTGGGAAACATCAAAGGCAAGCAAAAACAACGCCCGGAACTCGGTGAAACAGTTGCAGCGATCTCGCTAGAGGGGAGTGATGCGTGGTCACTGCTTTCACCCGGCACAAGACACGTCACCTACAACGACGATGGCTGGGCGGCCTATGCCGCGGAGCGTCAGGCATGGCTAGACCAGGTGAATGCAACGTCCAGAGCAAATTGCCGTGAAGCACACAGCAAATACTGGAACAAACGCCGCACAGCAGCAGCTGAGTGGCTGGCCACAACTCAGCCGGTAACCGTTCCTGAACTGGTGGAAGGTTTTCCGGCCAACAACGAAATCGACCATTTCATTGCCGCTCGGATTGCCGCCGTGGCCCAGGAAGCAAAACAGAGTCAGCAGTCCGAGGTAAACTACTTCAAAGAGATCCGTCCGCTGCTAGAGAAACGCTGTTACGACTGCCATCAGGGCGGAAAGGCTCAGGGCCATCTGCAACTTGACGATCACGCCTCTGTATTACTCGGAGGAGAATCTGATGGCCCCGCTGTCGTTCCTGGCAAGGCCGATGCCAGTGCAATCATCGCTCGCATCACCTCGCCAGACAAAGACATTCTGATGCCGCCAAAGGGCGATCCACTCACTGAGGCAGAGGTTACTTTACTGAAACAATGGATCAACAATGGTGCATTGTGGCCTCAGTTCGACGTAACAGATTTTGAACCGACCCCACTGGCGAGTGATCTCAATTTCCTCCGCCGAGTGACACTGGACACCGTCGGCGTAACTCCAACCGAAGAAGAAATCGCTACCTTTCTGAACAACAATGACTCCGTAAGTCGTCATTTCAAGGCCGTCAGGGAAAACAGTGAGAAATCCCCCGAAAGCCATCTCACCAGTCGCCGTGCTCAGGTGATCGATCGACTTTTGGAAGATGATCGCTGGGCCGATCATTGGATGGGCTACTGGCTTGATGTGCTCGCCGAAAACCCGAACATTATTAACCCGACTCTGAACAACACCGGTCCGTTCCGCTGGTGGTTGTACGAATCGCTCGTTGATAACAAACCTGCGGACCTGTTCGTCACCGAGTTGATACGGATGGAGGGGAGCGAGCGGTTTGGAGGACCAGCGGGATTTGGCACGGCCTCGCAGAACGACCTTCCGATGGCAGCCAAGGGGATTATTGTCAGCTCCGCATTTCTTGGTGTGGAAATGAAATGCGCCCGATGCCACGATGCACCAGCCCATGTCTCCAGGCAGGAAGACCTGCTGCAGCTGGCGGCACTGCTGAAACAGAGCACCATTCAACTCCCGCAGTCGAGCAGCGTCCCTGCCGATCGTCTACATCAGACTGGCCGCAAACCTCTGATTGAAGTGACACTTCAACCCGGCGCTGAAGTCAAACCGGCCTGGCCATTCAATCGGTTTTGTGATGAATCCATCGCTGACATTCTGGCAGAGCATCCCGAAAACTCGCGGGATCGACTCGCAACCCTGATCACGGCACCACAGAATGAACGCTTTGCCCAGGCGATGGTCAATCGCATCTGGGAAAGATTGATGGGCCGTGGCCTGGTGGCAAATCTCTCGGACTGGGAAAAGGGAGGACCATCGCATCCGGAACTGCTACGCTGGCTGGCTCATCAGTTTGTTGAATCTGGTTACGACATCAAAGCGGTCAGTCGGCTCATCCTGAATTCGCACGCCTATCAGCGAGCCACCAATCCATCGCTGGCACAGACCAGTCCGCTTTATATTGCTCCTGCTCCCCGCCGACTCTCTGCCGAGCAGATCGTCGACTCCGTCTTTCATGCTACTGGTACTCCTTTTGAACTGGAGGAAGTCAGCCTGGATATCGACAGCGTTCGGGAAATCCCGAATGCCCTCACACTCGGCAAACCCCGTCGCGCATGGATGCTGGCATCCACTTCCAACGAACGTGACCGCCCCAGTCTGGGACTGCCTCGCGTCACGGCAGTGGCCAGCGTTCTGGAAGCCTTTGACTGGCGCGGAGCCCGTCAGGATCCACGCAGCCAGCGCGATACGGAACCCAATATTCTTCAGCCAGCCATCTTGGGCAACGGTGTGATGAGTGTCTGGCTGACACGGCTCAGCGATCAGCATGGAATCACCCAACTGGCATTGGAGGAACAGTCTGTTGAGCAACTTGTTGACCGCCTCTTCCTGCGATTGCTGACACGTAAGCCATCCCCAGCAGAGCAAGAACTTTACGTTCGCTTCCTCTCCGAGGGCTACAACTCACGTGTGATTCCAGAGTCGGAACGAGTCATGCCAACTCCCAGCAAACGTGAACGGATTCGCTACGTAAGCTGGTCAAATCATGTCGATGGACCTGCCAACGCACTGGCCCAGCAGAGAGAAATCGAAGCCCGTCGTGGTGACCCCGCAACTAATGCCTTGAACAATGACTGGCGACTCCGCATGGAAGACGTGCTGTGGGCCATCCTGAACGCACCCGAGTGGATTTACACCCCCTGATGCAGGACGGCCTTCCAAGGCCGTCGAGTTGCTGAAAACCATTCAGACGGCCTGGAAGGCCATCTTACTCTTTAGTATCTGTTTCATATGAGCCCCAACATGAATCGACGAACGTTTCTTCAACAATCCGGGGTATTGACAGGTGCTGCACTTGCCAGCCAGTCTGTGTTCGCCTCACCAGCCGCAGTCAACATTCCCAAAGGGAAAGCCGAACATGTCATTTTTCTCTGGCTGGGTGGAGGGATGGCACAAATCGATACGTTCGATCCGAAACGACGGGGAAACTCTAAAGCCTCTCCCAAGCTGGCTGGATCGGAATATGACACGGTTGAAACGGTCGTCTCCGGTGTGAAATACTGCGAGCACCTGCATCGGACCGCCAGGCTGGCCGACAGACTGACGGCAATGAGGACGATCAACCATCACCTGATCGACG
>JAGQQT010000333.1 GCA_020426065.1 Planctomycetaceae bacterium
TGCAGGCATGCTTTGGCAATCAGCGGACGAGCGATGGAGGTTCCCAGCAGATAGATCCCTTCGTACTTGGCCTGCCACTGCAGAACAGGAAAGGCAAAGTCCCGGCACAGTTCTTCACGGACATCGGCGATTTCTGCGGAGGCCGCACCAATGTCGAGAGCTTTTTTCATAATTGCCGCTCGATCTTCACAGGGTTGCCCCAGATCTACGTAAAGGCAGTGGACTTCATAGCCCTTATCCTGCAACCAGCCAACCAGCACCGAGGTATCCAGCCCGCCGCTATACGCCAGAATCACTTTGTCTTTGCTCATGTGTTACTTTCGAAACTTCTATTTGAAATGGGAAAGGTTGTCGTCAATTATCGTTTGAAGAATCTGCGGGTGGGATGGTCGCTGGTTCTTCCGGTTTGTGCTTTTCGAGTTCTTCTCGGTATTTTTTAATCAGGTCTGGTCTTCGTTCGGTGTCGGCACCGTGTCTGGCAAAGACCTTCTGGATGGCTTCGGCTTTGCTGGTGGAATTGATCTGGTCGATCGCTCGAAACCCCTGGCGGTTTCGCTGTTCGGGATCAGCTCCGGATTTCAGCAGCAGGTCCGCCAGTGCGGCATTTCCGGTACTGACCGAGTACTGTAAAGCGGTCATGCCATCTGTACCTTCTGCATTGACATCCACTCCGGCAGCAATCAGGTCCTCGGCAATACTTAACGCTGAGAGAAAATGGCTGTTGAGGGCTAGCCGGATTAATGCTGTGCGGTTGTTGCTGTCCCGGGCATTTGGATCCGCTCCCGCTTTCAGAAGTAACTTGATGATCTGGGGATCCTCTGGTCGGTTGGGAATAAAGGTGGCCGAAAGCAGGACTGATGGATTGATGGAATTTCCGGTGTTGATATTCGGGTCCGCTCCGAAATGCAGGAGAGATTCCACCGACTCCAGCTTGTGAAAATCGACAGCATTCATCAGTGGAGTTCTGCCACCATCCAGATGATTGACATCCAGGCCAATCGCCACCATTTCTGGTATCAGTTCGGGATAATGAACCGCTGCGGCATGGAGCCCCAGAGACTTCAGATATTTGAAATGTTGTTGACGCTGGTATTGCCAACCGGCAAACCCGGCCAGAATGGCCAGGCTTACAAAAAAGGCAATGAATACCAGGGGGTCAAACTTTTTCATGATGTTTCAGATTGGGATCCGTTTTGCCTTTTTGTGAAACGGGGAATGTCGTCCGAAGATCTCTCGCTCCGGATTATTCCCATTCAATTGTGCTGGGAGGTTTTGAGCTGATGTCATAGACCACCCGGTTCACACCCCGCACACTATTCGTGATGCGTGTCGAGATCGACTGTAATAATTCGTGCGGAAGCTGGGACCAGTCCGCCGTCATGAAATCATCTGTCGTGACTGCTCGAATCGCGATCACCTGTTCATAGGTGCGACCATCTCCCATCACTCCCACCGTCTGAACCGGCAGAATGACGGCAAAGGCCTGCTGGACCTTGCGATACCAGCCCGCTTTGCTCAACTCATCTAGCAGGATCGCATCGGCTTCCCGCAGAATCTTCAGCCGCTCGGGCGTGATATCACCCAGGCAGCGGACCGCCAGTCCCGGTCCCGGGAAGGGATGCCGCCAGATCAACTGTTCCGGCAGTCCGAGTTCCAGACCCATCTTGCGGACTTCGTCCTTGAAAAGATCCCTTAACGGCTCAATCAGTTCAAATCCCAGTTCTTCCGGAAGTCCTCCCACGTTGTGATGGGCCTTGATGGTTTCGGCAGGTCCATCGGCATTCGCACCTGATTCAATCACATCCGGATACAATGTTCCCTGAGCCAGAAAGCGGGCGTCTTCAATCGATTCGGCTTCCTTGCGGAAGACATCGATGAATGTCTTGCCGATGATCTTCCGTTTTTTCTGGGGATCGTTCACTCCGGCCAGTTCTGTCAGAAACAGTTCACTGGCATCCACAACGTGGAGGTCGGTTTGAAAGTGATCCTGAAACTGCTTGCGGACCGAATCCGACTCACCTTTCCGCAGCAGTCCATTATCCACAAAGATGCAGGAAAGTTGTGGACCAATTGCCCGGTACAGCAGGGCTGCGACAACGGATGAGTCAACACCTCCCGACAACCCACAGATGACACGTGAGGATCCCACACGTTCACGGATCGAAGTGATTTCACGGTCGATCAGAGAGGAAATGCGCCACGTTCCTTTGCAGCCGCAGATTTTGCGGACAAAGTTGGAAAGCAGTTGACCACCCAGCTGTGTGTGAGTGACTTCAGGGTGAAACTGCAGACCATAAAGGGGGCGCTGTCGATGTTTCACCGCTGCAAACGGGCAGGTGGATGTGGCCGCCAGGGAAATGAACTGGGAGTTCAGGTTATCGACCTGATCTCCATGACTCATCCAGACCGTCATTTCTGCAGGCAGTTTGGCAAAGAAATCATCCGGCTCATGGATTCGGCAACTTGTCCGTCCATATTCCCGACTATCTCCCGGAATGACATCACTTCCCAGGTAGCGGCAAAGGACCTGCATCCCATAGCAGATCCCCAGCATCGGAATATCGAGATCAAAGATCGCGGGATCCGGTTGTGGAGAGTTCGGGCCGTAGACGCTGGCCGGGCCGCCGGAAAAAATGATTCCTTTCGGATTCAGTTCTTTCACACGTTCTGCGCTCAGGTCATGACGGACCAGTTGGCAGAAGACATTCTGTTCCCGCACGCGCCGGGCAATCAGCTGAGCGGTCTGGGAGCCGAAGTCAAACACCAGCACCAGTTCTTCATCGACTGGAACGGAATCGAGCTGAACAGAGTCGGTGGTTCGCGAATCCTGCGCACCCATGAGCATTCACTTCTTACAAAAACACGGTGAATTCTGACCGCACGACGCTCCGAAGAGGTCATTTGTGAGCGCTGACGGGCAAAAAATGATCCAGTATGCTACATCGCAGTGATATCAGGATCAAATGAGTTCCGGGCCGACTTTTCCGCCAGAGCGGCCTGGCGGGAATTGACCGGTTGAATTCCTCGGTACAGAATCGAATTCCCCTGCACCAGTAGGTTCTGGAGCCCGGTTTGGGTACACTTGTCTTCCATGCCGAGACGCTCAGCAGATTACCAATTCAATGTCCACTGATGGGTCCCAACGCCAGAATGCTGGCAGGGGATCCCGTTTCAGTCCTTTCGATCGTGTTCCCTCATGATTTGTCCTTACTGCCGCCATGACGAAACCAAGGTGATTGACTCCCGCACCAGTGCGGAGTTTGCCATTCGTCGCCGTCGGGAATGTCTGTCCTGCAATCGACGTTTCACCACGTACGAAAAAATCGAAGAGCTGCCAATCAAGGTCATCAAGAAGGATGGTTCCCGGGTGCAGTTCAACCGGGAAAAAATTCGGGAAGGACTGGAAAAGGCCTGTTACAAACGCCCCGTGAGTGAGGATCAGATTGAAGCCCTGGTCAGTTCTGTTGAAGCAGAGGTTTACGAAAACTTTGAGCGTGAAGTTCCCTCGCAGACGATTGGCGAACATGTCATGAATCGGCTTCGCAAGCTGGATCAGGTTGCGTTTGTCCGGTTTGCTTCGGTCTACCGGGAATTCAAGGATGTGAATGATTTCGTCGAGGAACTGGGGTCCATGCTCAAGCAGCGGACCCGGAAATGATTCGCGAACCAGAAGAGCAGGGGATTGTCTGCCAGACAGAGTCACTCTGAGGTAAGGAACGATGGCATTTGGAATTGATTTAGGCACCACTTACTCTGCTGTCGCCATGATGAAAGATGGACGGCCGGAGCTGATCCCCAATTCTCTGGGTGAAGTGCTGACCCCTTCTGTGGTCGCATTCGATGAACGTGGTGTGCCGATGGTGGGGAAACCGGCCCGCGAATATGCGGTACTGCATCCGGCTCGCGCAGCAGCTGTGTTCAAGCGGCACATGGGTTCTGAATGGACCGTCAAGCTGGGTGGACGGGAACGTTCCGCAACCGAGTTGTCGGCCATACTGCTCTCACATCTGCGGCAGGAAGCGGAGCAGCGGATTGGCAAGTCGATCGAAAAAGTAGTGATCACGGTTCCCGCCTATTTCAATGATGCCCAGCGAAATGCCACCATTGAAGCAGGTGAAGCGGCCGGGATGGAAGTTCAGCGGGTTATCAATGAACCGACCGCTGCGGCGATTGCTTATGGGCTGCATGAGATTGATCAGGAACGGACTGCCGCGATTATCGATCTGGGTGGCGGCACGTTTGATGTTTCCATCATCGAGCAGTACGAAAGTGTCGTGGAAGTGAAATCGTCTGCCGGAGAGATTTTTCTGGGAGGGGAAGATTTCACCTCGGCCCTGGTCTTCCAACTCTTGCAGCAGCAGGGACACACTCTCGAAATTGCCGAAATGCGTTTGCCTCAACAGGTGGCACGAGTCCGTCACATTTGCGAACGTTTGAAGCGGGAGTTGACGGATCAGGAACAGGTCACATTCCGCTGGCCGGACGAGCAGGGGCAGGCTGATCCTGACGGGAAAGAAGTGATTGTCACCCGCACCCAGTTTAATGAATGGACCGAACATATCCTGACCCGTCTCACCCGACCGCTCCGCCGTGCGATTGGCGATGCCGGAGTGACTCCGGATGAAATTGATAACGTCATCCTGGTCGGCGGTGCAACGCGCATGCCCTGCGTGATCCAGCTGACAGAAAAACTGTTCAATCAAAAAGCAAAATACAATCTTCCGCCCGACTCCGTGGTCGCACTGGGAGCGGCAATTCAGGCGGGACTGATTGAAAAAGATGGTGGCCTGGGTGAACTGGTCGTCACCGATGTCGCACCTTTTACGCTCGGGATTGAGATCTCACGGAAAATCGGGAATCAGTATCGGGATGGATATTTTGATCCCATCATTCCACGAAATACGCCACTTCCAACCAGCCGGATGTCTCGCGTCTCCACGCTCGCTCCGAACCAGACTCACATTCGGGTGGCTATTTATCAGGGAGAATCCCGCCGGGTTGAGGAGAATCTGCTGCTGGGAGAACTCAACATCGATGGGATTCCGCCCGGACCTCCAGGTCAGGAAGTTGATGTCCGGTTCAGTTATGACCTGAAC
>JAGQQT010000334.1 GCA_020426065.1 Planctomycetaceae bacterium
TGCGATAAAATCCGCTAACGGTCCCTGTTACGACTCGCAATTCTTCGAGCCCGGTCGGGTGGCCCCAAATTCCACTCGACGAAGTTACGAACTGGCGACCCTTTGGTTAACAGTGTCTAGTAATGCGCGCAAAAAAATGTAGCGCGCGTATTTTGGCTCGCAAAAACGGGAGATTGGCGCTACCGTATGAAGGACGTGAGCCCCAGGCAAAAAATCGGAACAAAATCACCCCGTTCCAGACTGTCTCCGGGGTGCAAAAATGATGTCGTACGGCAAAGAGCTCCCAGAAACCGGGTTTTTAGAGGAGATTCTCCATGCGTCGTGCCCTGCATCCGCTGTTCGTCATGCTGGCCTCGCTCAAGCACCAGGAAGTGGCCCGGCTGGTGGCGAACCTCAAGAAAGAGAACCAGATCCTCAGAGACCGGTTGCCCAAGCGGATTGTGACCACTCCAGAGGAGAGACGCACTCTACAGAAAGCCGGACGGATCATCGGCTCGAAACTCAGGGTAATTTGCTTTCACTCCAGGGTGGATACTGCACCCAGTCTGTAAATATCCTGAGAGGTCTTCTGTGATTAAGGCATTTCATCAGGCCTGATGGCGAGATTGGGCGTTGTCAGGCCAGCCGGCAGTTGGAGCAAGCGTCTGGCTTCCTTCAGTAGAAAATCGGGATCTTTGAAGGGTTCGTAACTGATGTCCTGCCAACGAACCAGACCGTCTCCGTCGATCAGGAACGTTCCGTGCAGCGGCTGGTTCTCGAAATCATCGAAAGCACGGTAGTCCTTAAAGATATTTAGTTCGGCATCTGAAACGAGAGGGAAAGGGAATTCACCTTCTACCTGAAAAGCATCGAGCGACTTTTTCAGATCATTTATTTCGTCGGTACTGATGGCAACCAGCGAGATACCGGCGTCGCTGAAGTTCTTTGTTTTGGGGGCAAAAGTAGTCAACTGCTCGACGCAATGCAGACAACCGTAGCCGAGGTAGAAGATGACCACTACGGGCCGCCCCCGAAATTGCTCCAGCGAAACCGACTCTCCGTTGGCATTCGGCAAGGTCCAACCGAGCGCCGGCGATGGTGCGTAGCGGAGAGGTCCAATGCTATCCAGCAACGGCCGGTCACCAACGTCATCGGCAAGCTTTCTGGCGACACGCCAATCGGCAGGCAGTTCCAAAGCGGCCGCGATTTCGGTAAGCCGCTGGAAGGGAGGAAGTGTCAAATTGTCAATGTCTCCGGAAATCTCGCGCAATTGGGTGAATGCTTCCCTGGCTTCCTTTTCCTTCCCGATGCGGAAGAGAATGTCGATTTTGTTTGCCAGAGGAATGACCTCATTCTTGGCCGATTTAACCGCTTCCTGTACCAGCTCTTCCGCTTTCAGGTGATCACCTGCCTGCAAGTAGAGTCTGGCGATTCGATCCTTTTCAATGCCACTGGTTTGACCGAGCAGAGTCTTGGCTGTTTCGGTGGTACCCACCAACAGTCCCGAGCAGGCGGACAAGTCGGCGATGGCCTCGTTGAGCGATTTGATCCGGTCATCGAAGGTTTTTCTGGCCGCATTTTTCGCCTTGTCAATCTCCTCAGCTGACTTTTTAGCCTCCTTGGCTTCTTGTTCCGCTTTGTCTGCGGCGGTTGTTTGTTCGGTTTGCGACTGCGCTAATCGAGCCCTCAGCTCGACGAGTTGAGCCATGAGCTGGGTCACATTTCCTTTCTCAAAGTAGGCGACTCCCAAAGCGTGAATGCGTTTGTCCTGTTCGATCGGCAAGTCGGTTGATTCCAGATACATGGTTTCACAAAGGCTGATCAGCTCATCCCACATTTCAAAACGCTGGAGCACCTGGAACAAGCGGGTACGTCCATATGCAGCACTACTCCCTGACTTTGCGGCTGTGTTGTACTTGGGGTGCCGGGGATGCTCGACCAGATTCTTGGCGATCAGCAGTGCATCGTGTGATCGACCGATGCTGATCAGGTTGCGGACCATCCATTCCTGATTGTGCGCGTAATTATGAATCTGATCCGGCAACACACGATCGCGCATCATGTGAACGTGGTCAGCCCTCGATGAGGCCTCTTGCTGCCAGACGGCGTCACTGTATCTTTTCAAACGGGAATAGATATGCCCCGGCATATGCCACTGATGGGCGATGCTGGGGGATGTCTGCCCGCTTCGAGCGGCAGACTTGAGTGCACGCTCAGGTTTCTCATTATCCCAAAGGTGGATTCGATAATGATGTGCCGGGTGCATGGGGTTTGCGGCAAACACCTGATCCAAGAGTGAGTTCACCGCCTGGTAGCTCGTGATGGGAAGATCACTTTTGAACTGCCACAACCGCACGGCTAAAAACGCCTTGGCCTCGATGTCATCGGGAAACTCAAAGATGATTTCCTCAATGCTGCGGATATAATTTTGCTTGGCGTTCTTGGCGTTTTTCGGCTTCGAGCTCAAATATTTGTCGAGCCCGTCAATCCAAAGTTGTTCACGTTTGCTGGCCTTTTCTTTTCGTTCGACCGCTTCTTTGATGAACCCGGCCGCTCGCTCATCGTTCTCAATATTCGCCATCGCCATGCCCCAATAGGCCATCGCACAATTTGCATCAAGCATGGCGACCTGGCGGAATGATCGCTCGGCTTCGAAATACCAAAAACCGTGTAATTGACCGATCCCCTGATTAAAGAACTGCTGGGCCAGCGCGTCATTTGTCGAGACCGGAAAAGTGACATTCCCGGTCCCTCCCATCAGGTACGCTTTTTGACGCGGCCCTTCGTTGAAAACCTCACCGTGGAAAGAGTGCCCAGCCAGGGTGTCTTCGGTTTCGCCAGCGACTTCGCTCGGCACGTTAGCAGGCTTGTCTGGTGAGTCAGCTTTATCCACTGCCGAGACGATTGGCCCTGCGAATACAATGGTGAGGCAAAACGCGATCGTGCCTCTGAATAAGAATTGGACAATACGCGTGCACGTCCACCAATAAAAAAGGAGATTGTGCATCAAAATACCACTCTGATCATTGAAAACAGGTTAATGGAGATGAACTGCTGGATTGATAACGCTTGGTGACCGATCCTCTGACATGGTACTCCATTCCAACAGAGGGTACCAATGGTTTGACCCTTCACTTGAACAACCCCAAGCATTCATTCTTACGAATTGGGCACAATTTCAGTTGAAACAGAATTGAACAGTGTTGGTTCTCGTCGGCAGGCCCCGCCAACGCAGTTCAGTGCCCATCGCCATGTATGAGCAACCGGTCAGCACTACGACCAGACACAGGGCAAAGGCGTACCAGAGCATCACGATTCCAGCGGATTGGTGATACGTCCAAGGAACAGGATCGCACCGTTGCGGTTGTCCCGAATGAGGAAAAGGAACGGATGGTTGGCTCGGAATACGGGAGGTTCCTTCGGTTCCTGAATCGGAGCCGCCGTGGGGGCCATGACAACGCCGGTAGCCGCTGCCGCTTCTGTCCCTTCCTCATTCACATCGACAAAGGCTTTGTGAATCACCGCCGAGATGAAGAGATCACGGTTCCCCGTCATTCCTGAAAAGTCAGCAGCTTTCGCATCGAAGGCCGTCGGCATTCCCATCGCCTTCAGAGTGTCGGCCAGCTGGAACTGCGAAGTTGTCTTGAATCTCGGCAGATAGACCTTCACTTCATCCTCGTGCTTCACGCTGGACATCCATTGCCGCAGATTCTCGAGCGTCAGCTTGTCTTCAAGTCCGGGGAGGCCATCGATTTCCCGGGGCAGCAGGACGACCATCGACAGGCTGCCGTCGCCATAAGGGAGTTCGAGAACCTGAAGGTCATCAACGGCACCGTAGCGGAACTCGTCCCAGCGGTGCATCAGCGGGACGGTAATTTTTTCCGTTGCTGTCAGGTGGAATTCCTCGTCTTTGGTACGGTCCTTCTTGAAGGGGTCGGACCAGATGCCGTGAAAGTAAACGGCGTTCGTCAACACGAGCTTCGTGTCTGCATTCAATGTTCCTGCAGGAATCAATGCTGCGATCTTGTTTTCCGTCTGTTCCTCAATCCAGCCGTTGATAGTCTGCCGGGCGGCTTCCGACTGTGAGAAATCAAGCCGGGCCAGTTCCGCACCGTACTTGTCACGGGTGACCTGCAGAAAAGCCGCAAGGAATTCGTAGCTCTGCTGGCCCCACAGACGATTCGCGAGATTCAGGCGGATGCCTGCTTTTTTGTTCGGTGATCTCCAAAACCCCTGTATGGCCTGCATGCCGTCGTGCAGCTGGTCTTGCGGCATCTCGAAATGCAGAGTCTTCGCCATTTCCATTTCGGTCTCGCCAGCGGCACCCGCATATGTCATCGCCAGAGCAGTGGAGATGCTGGTGGGCGAGAAGAACAGGTTACCCTTTTCTGAACGCAACTGCCGGTACAAATCCAGTGCAAACCGATTGCTCCCCTCAGCGATTCCTGAAATGTCCACCGCGACTCCTTTCTGTTCCTCGACGGCATCGGCGGCGACGTATGCCTCAATGTCACCTTCGGATTTCACCCGCACATAGCTTCCCGCCTCTTCCACGATGCGGACTTTCGTGCCTGCCGGGAAGTTCCCCTCTGGCGGTCGGGCCTGCTGCGGGCCAGTGATGTAATACTCGGTCTCGGTAATAATGACGTGGGAGAATTCCGAACCTGACGACTGCTGCGCCTCGTGGTCATTGTGCAGAGCCTCACCGATCTGCTTGAGGTTATCTTCGACAGCCCTGCGGTGAGCTTCTTCGCCACGGTCACAGCCGAGACACAACAGAATCAGCAGAAGTATGTGAGTACGAGTACGCATGGCGACTCCTTTTTTCTTCATGGCAGCGATTGTAATCCAATTGTACGCTGTTTGGACGAAAAAGACAGTACATTGATGGTGTCTCACCATCGTTGCTCTCCTGCACTTTCTCTGTCTGATCCACAATCACATGCAGACAGATCTACGGCTACCTTGTTGTTGCGGTAGCGTTCTGACTATAGGCTCATCCCTGTCGAGCCCAGTCGTAGGACTTCTGCTTGCGAAACCCCGTGAGGTGGATCGTGCCGTTTGGCTCGATCTCCAGGAGCGAGTATCCGTTGTTCTCTTCGCCCGTG
>JAGQQT010000335.1 GCA_020426065.1 Planctomycetaceae bacterium
CGACGGCCACCGGCAGCGGAATCCTGAGCGGCGTGGGAATCTCGAGCCAGTTCGTCGAGACGTTCGTTCCAGGTTGAGCCCTTTTGGGGTGCCACCTGCTGAACATAGTCAATCCCCTCCAGGTTGGGGGCCTGCTGAGCCTTGCGGATCAGTGATTCATTATCCAGATCCGTGGTTGAAATGACTCCGGTCATGACCCCGGTGGTTCGCAGTTTCCGAACCAGAGCGCGGGTATCAATTCCCTGCATGCCGATCACGCCATGTTCAGCCAGAAAGTGGTCCAGTGAGTGAGTGGCCCGGTAGTTACTGGGAATCTCGCAGAGCTCTTTGCACAGAAAGCCTTTCAGTGCCGTTCCCTTGCTTTCCAGGTCGTTCGGATTGACTCCGTAGTTGCCAATCTGCGGGTAGGTCATCACCACAATCTGACCGCAGTAGGATGGATCGGTAATGATTTCTTGGTACCCGGTCATGCTGGTGTTAAACACGACCTCGCCAAAGGCTTCCCCTTGTGCTCCGAAAGCCTGGCCTTCAAAAACGGTTCCATCTGAGAGAGCTAATTTGACTGGTTGTGGCATGGCAGGCAGGGGTTCCGAGTGGAAAAGTTGCTGGGCAGGTGAATAACTCTGTAATCCGCTCAGTTTGCTGAGTCGAAGTTACAGCAGTGTTGTTCTGGAGGCCAATCTAGCAATTCGATGGCCGAAAAAAAAGCCGCGAAGCAAGTTCGCGGCTCTGACTGTTTATGGCACCCGATTAGTTTTCCCGGGTCAGGGTAAAGTCTTCAAACTTCAGCTGATTGCCGGAGCTGTTTTTCATGGCAGAGAAGAACTCAGCCAAGAGGCGATAGAAGTGAATCGCCCGGATGGAGTAGTAGTTATGCTTACCATCACGGCGAGCTTCAATCAGGCCTGCAACTCGCATCAGAGCCAGGTGATGGCTCACAGCGGGCTGGCTCTGCTTCAGGCGATCACAAAGTGCGGTCACGTGCAGTTCGCCAGTTTCCAGCAGATAGAACAGGATACGGAGCCGGGTTTCGTCAGCCAGCAGCTTGAATGACTGGACCAGATCCTTCTCAAGCTGTTCGTCAATCTCGGTAGGGGCAGGTGTGCGGTCGCGAACAACGTCGTTCACGGGTGCAGTGGTTTGTTCAGAAACGGGTGTAATCATGTTTTTCCTTCCTGGCACGAGGCCTGGGTTATGAATCCGCGAGTTGAATTCTCAGCGGGGTTTGTTTAGAGGAATTCACCTTTCCACGCATCTTAGCGATATTTAAACGCTCGTCAACTGGTCTTACCAGAAGATTGTCTGGAATTCCTAATATTTTTTTGTCCCAGTAAGTGACACAGTTCCTTTATGACACATATGCGGATTATCAGTTCGAAAAATTCGAAGTCAATGTCATCTCGGCAGATGAAGCAGAATTCACACAATCAACCAGATGTGTCTGACGGCCGCAGAAAGGCACTTGATCTTTGGTTTGTTGTTCTAACCTGATTGCGTTCATCGGGATGCATTTATGGACTTGGGGGTCTTTTGCTGCTCGTTACCCGAAGAATCAAACTTGGCAGATTTGTTTGGATTTTGATTTTTCTTCTTAGCTTGTCGTATTGAGATCAATTGATTTCCACAGATAGACTGCCAGCGGACTGGTGGAATTAAACCGGGTGTTCCCGCTTCTGGTTCTTGAAAATCAAAAAAAGCCAGCCTGGATCCAGGCTGGCTTTTTTTGGCTTTGTTTCCACAACTGCTTCGGAATCAGGTTCCAGTCAGCAGGGCGATCCTAGAATTCACCGACGACATTTCCGTCGCCGCGATTCAGCAGGTTTTCGAATACCACATTGTCGTGGGCATTGTTCGGCTGATGATTAATGTTTTCGCTGATAAAGCGGACAGCGCCATCCCCCATCAGGAATTGAGCACCACCTTTGTGGTAGCTGCTGTAACCGTACTGGCAGTTATCGGAATCTGGGGCTGTCAAACCACCACCGGTAATAGCAGTATTCAGATCGTTGATGGAGACACGACCGCTGGCGAAGATGGCTCGCTGGTTGCGTGTTTCGCCTGAGTTTGTACCAAACACGACCCCTGCATCGCACTGACGTTTGTTGTTTCCGGGATTGTTCAACTCCCAAGATCGTTCACCGACCATGATTGTGTTGCTGGTTCCGTCAGTCAAATCTCGCATTTCAATACTTGAGTTCTGCCAGAAAATCCCGTTGGCATTGGCTCCGCCTTCGAAAAATACGCTTTCCTGGGTGTCAGGAGAGACGACGGCAGTTGTTCCGAAGCTCGAGTTGTTTCCGACATAATTGGTTGTGGCCACGAGTCGGGGGGTTGGAGCGGAGTCGTTCAACTGGTTGCGATCGTTGGTGGGAGGACCGGCATCCGAAGGACATTGCAGGGAATCGATTGGATCGTCCATCTGTCCCAGCACAGTTGCATTGGCCAGATTGGTGGGAAGCTGGACGTTGCCAACCTGCATTGCATCATACAGGGCAGATTCTTCCATTTGGGGGAACAGATATGTCTGCCAGCCCCAGAAGCTCTGGGCTTCTGTTGTGCCGGTCGAAAATTGACGGACGTAGCCAGGAGGGAAAGTGAAGAATGTGTCGTGATAGTTATGCAGAGCCAGGCCCAGCTGTTTCAGGTTATTCTTGCAGGAACTGCGGCGGGCGGCTTCACGTGCCTGCTGAACTGCTGGCAGGAGCAGGGCAACGAGAATGGCAATGATGGCAATGACCACAAGCAGCTCAATCAATGTAAAGCCGCGACGAGTAACAGAACGCATGGAATCTCCTTGGATTTGGCCCGTTGTGGGGGTAAGTAGAGGACTGTTGTGATCAACAGCAAGCAGGTTGGAAGATGCCAGTCAGTTGCAATTCAGGTGGGATATTTACGTCTCAGGTAATTTCGTTGGAGGCATCATTCAAGGTAAGCTCGATCGCGGATCATATCATCCAGATTTCCCAATAAGACGCTCCAATCAGTTAAATTATTCTGAAAATTCTCAAATATTTTGGCCAGAAAGCGATTTTTCTGTTAGTGCACTGGAGGTTTGGAACGGAACTCTCTGCTAGATAGCATCTTGAAGAACAAACCCCTTAACTCCAGAAGGCAAATTCACCTCAGATCTTTTAGTCTTCCAGTGTGCATGTTTTTGTTCAGTATTGAGCCTGCTGGCCTATTTCCCATCCCTTTCGCTGGGTGAGCGGTAGGGCTCAAAGGTGGTGAGCTGTTCCTGGTTTTTTTCTTCGGCCAGCAGTTTCATGCTTTGGTAGAACTGCTCCTGGGCACGGAATGGTTCTTCCTGATTCCTGACCGGTTGATAGCTCCCGTCACTTTCCAGCTGCATGGCGCGAATGTTATCGCGGAAGTAACAGTCCAGAATCCGGATCAGCCGTTCCTTGTTCGACTGGTCTTCGATGGGCACCAGTAGTTCAATCCTGCGATCCAGATTTCGGGACATCCAGTCGGCAGAGGAAATGAAGACCCGATCATCCCCTCCGTGATGGAAATGAATGATTCGGGCATGTTCCAGGTAACGGTCGATAATGCTGATGACCGTGATATTCTCGCTCAGTCCCGGAACTCCGGGTTTCAGCATGCAGATTCCGCGTACATTCAGACGAATGATCACTCCCGCTGCAGACGCTCGATAGAGCGACTCGATAATCTCACTGTCGGACAGGGAATTGATTTTTGCGTTGATAAACGCCTGCTCTCCCCGCTGCGCCTGATCAATTTCGACATCAATCATTTCCAGCAGTCGCTGTTTCAGTCCGGTTGGAGCCGCTTCGATTTTATGATAAGGCTGGGGTTGGGAATAAGCCGTGATCGCATTGAAAAAGGTGACTGCATCGGCAGTCAGATCGTCATCTGAGGAGAGGTAACTGACATCGCTGTAGAGTCGGGCCGTGGACTCGTTGTAGTTACCGGTTCCGAAGTGCACGTAGCGGCGGATTCCGTGAGTTTCCTGACGTACAATCACACAGGCTTTGGCATGTGTTTTCAGGCCACGCACTCCATAAATGACATGCACTCCAAGTCGTTCCATCTGGCGAGCCCATTTGATATTTCGGGCTTCATCGAAACGGGCTTTCAGCTCAACAACGGCCGTGACATACTTGCCGCTCGAAGCGGCCTGCATCAGTGCCGCCACAATAGGGCTGTTACTGCTGAGGCGATACAGTGTCTGCTTGATCGAAAGGACATCCGGATCCTCGGCGGCCTCCTCAATCAGCCTGACAACCGGATCATATTTTTCATAAGGGTGCAGCAGCAGAACACTTTTTTCAGCAAGCTGTTCAAACAGCCCAAGGCTGGGGTCCAGTTGAACCGAGGGGCTGGGTTCCCAGGGATCATCTGTCAGTTGGTCAAATCCTTTGAGCTTGGCCAGAGACATGAAATCGGAAAGACCGAGTGGGCCATCAATGGGGTAAACATCCGATGGAGAAACGTGGTAGGCTTTTGTGAGAAAAGCCTGCAAGGTTGCGGTGGCTTGGGAATCGATTTCCAGCCGCACACAATGGCTTTCTTTTCTGGCCTGCAGCAGGTGTTCCATCTCGGCCATGAAGTCATGAGCCGCATCTTCACTGATCGTGAGGTCCGCGTTGCGTGTCATCCGGAATGGAGCGACTTCCAGGACCTGTTCATCCGGGAAAAACCGATCTACGAATCGTGCCAGCACGTCTTCGAGCAGAATGTATTCGTAACCCGTTTCGGAAGGGATACCCAGAATCCGGGGCAATGGTCCACCCAGGGGGAGAAATGCAAAACGATAAGGTTCTTCCTCATCAGGTGGTCGTCGGATCCGCACACACAGGCAAAGATCGGGATCGGGCAGCATTGGTACGGGCTCGTCCGGCCAGACTGCAATCGGTGAAACAATGGATGCCAGTTCTTCTTCGAATCGCTCCTCAACAAAACGAAACTGTTGCTGCCCCATATCTTCAGGTCGCAAACGGCGGATTCCTTCTGCGGCCAGGAGGGGTTCCAGTTGTCTGTTGAAGCAGTTGTATTGAGCTACCAGCATCGCCCGGACACGCTCCCGGATTACCACGAGTTGTTCAGCTGGAGTCATTCCTGCCGGA
>JAGQQT010000336.1 GCA_020426065.1 Planctomycetaceae bacterium
GGAGCGGATGAGCTGGTCTTTCTGGATATTACGGCCAGTCACGAGCAGCGGGAGATCATTCTCGATGTCGTGAAGCGAACCTCAGAAGTCATCTTCATGCCCCTCACGGTGGGGGGAGGCATCCGCACGCTCGATGATATTCGCACGCTGCTCAATTCCGGTTGCGACAAAGTTTCGATCAACTCGGCTGCGGTAAAGGATCCGGATTTCGTCCGGCAGGCGGCGTTGCGTTTCGGCTCCCAGTGCATTGTCGTCAACATTGACCCCAAGCGGGTTCAGAAAGATGGCCAGGAATTCTGGGATGTACACATTAATGGTGGCCGGGTCCCCACTGGTTTGCAGGCAGTGGAATGGGCTCGCAAAGTGGAAGAACTAGGAGCAGGAGAGATTGTCCTCACCTCAATGGATGCCGATGGCACGAAGGATGGATTTGATATCGAGATCACATCTGCCGTGGCTGAGGCTGTCGGGATTCCAGTCGTGGCAAGCGGAGGCTGTGGATCCCCCGCTCACATGTATGATGTCCTGACGACTGGCAAGGCGGATGCCGCTCTGGCTGCCAGCATTTTTCACTATGGTGAATACACCATTGATGAAGCCAAGCAGTACCTGGCTCAACGGGGTGTGACTGTCCGCTTGACATCCACTGCCAGCCAGTAACTTACCATGAATCAACCGTTGTGATTCTATCGGATCACAATGGCTGGCTGGCAGAATAGTAGATTCTATTCGTCACTCAGGTACTGGCTGATCAGCCGCTTTGCCACCCGGAAGTAAACCGGCAGAGAAAGATCCGATCGGGAGCGGGCTGCCTGGTGGGTTTCTGATTGAAGATCAGCGGCCCGAGCCGGTTCCCCTTCCGAATGAGTGACTGCGGCCAGATCATTTTGAGATGAAGAGTCGGCAACAGTTCTCTGCTGTCCTGGAGTGGGATGAGGAGCGGCGATCCCCGTCAAAGGTTTGTCTGGCGTCTGTCCTCGAACAACCGAACCTTCCGCAGATCGCGATTCATTCAACGCGAGCTGCTGGCCTTCTGGCAGACGAAGCTCAGGACTTCCGGCAATCACCCAGCTGCCCCACTTCTGTTCGAGTGTCTGAATCGAATTCACACCATAGTGCGCACTCAACGATTGATCCCAGCTCCCGTGCCGATGAGCATCCTGCAGGAATCGCAGGAATCGATTTCTTCCCCCCTGCTGAACCAGGTAGTCGGTGAGTGAATATCCCTGGGCATAAAGTTTCATCACTTCTCGGCCATCGCTGGGATACTCCGTCATGGCCAGCAGGCTGTTGAGGGGAATCTTTCGACCAGTACGCATCACATCATCGAGCAAACGGGTTTGACGACGGCGTTCGGATTCATGCTCAATCAACGTCGACATTCCTTCATCCGCCCAGCGTGGCAGCGGCCGGCGAAAGATGCAGGCCAGTACGGTATGAGTGACTTCGTGCGGGAGGACGGAATCAAGAATCCGTTCTTCAGTTCCCTGGATGTTCATGTTCCAGCCCAGGACTTCACCATTCTGAAAGTTGAAGGTGGTAGCCCCCCCTGCTCCAATCTGGCCAACACGACAACGAATTGGACACGGTGCAGACCAGTTGGGCATCTCCTGGCCGGCCCACAACACGGCCAGCTCTTTGCGAAACCGTTCGGCTTCGCGAGCCACTTTCTCAGCAAATTCGGGTGTGGGTGCTTCAACAACAAAGTTGGGGGTGGCAAATCTGGCCCCCAGGGTCGTCTGGGAAATGATCAGAAAACTGCACAGCGAAAGCAGCGCGCAACCCATCCTGCGGATCTGAGCATCCATGCTCCGTGGCCCCCCTTGAGGTTCCTGGTTGTCTGTTTATCAGAACAGAATTCCATTCCGTTCCGTCTCCGCCATCTTCATCCTGATGGCCGTCCCGCCCGGATAGAAAGCAAGGGATGTGCCACTGGCTGGTTCTCTCACAGTTTTTTACTCTTCATGCCCTGTTGAGCCCGCAGACAGTGAACCAAAACAATTTCCGCTGCGGCTAAAGCTCCGGCGGAGTTGATGTAAGTTCTACAATTTTGCACATTTGGTTCCTGAATCCAGGTGTAAATCTGACAAAACGAATATTGATCGCAAGTTCACTTCAAGTTTTCTGTTCAGTAGAATCAGGAATGAGAGCATCTGAGTCTAAATCGCAAAATGGTCTGTCCGCTTAGGGTTTATTGCGGGTAAAATGCCTGATCATGCATCCATTGCCATGAAGGGTTCAATCATGCGAATTTTAGCGATGTTTATTCTGGGACTGATCCTGATTCCGGGTGCGCCCTGCTGGTCCAAGCCTCCTTCCAGTGGTTTGCAACAGGAGCTTATCAAAACCCGGCAATCGCAGTTTGAGCGGATGAAGCGGCTGCATGATGAGGGAGCGGCATCGGCATCCCAGGTGGACGAAGCGGAAGAAGCCTGGCTTCGGGCCAGATTGAGCATGGAACAGAAGCAGCAGAAGCACGAAGCGGTACTTCGCTCTTACACCGAACTCTTGCGGGTTGCTGAACGGAAACACCAGCGGGTTCAAAACCTCGCTGCCGCCGGAGTCGTAACCAGGGCAGATCAACTGCTGGCGGAAATTGAATACCGGATGGTAGAAAGCGAGTACCGCATGGTCTTTGGACAGGTCTCGGAAGCCGTGATCGCAGTCGATCATTCGATTCAGGCCGCTGAGCAGTTATTGACTCAGGCCAGACAGCTGCAGCAGGCAGGTGTCGGAAACTCCACTCAAGTTGAGCAGGCGGAAGAACGCCTGCTCAAACTTCAGGAGTATCGGGAGGAAATCCAGACGGAAGGATCGCTTTAGACTGGAACTGGTTCGATTAACCGAGTTCCTGCATCTTGCGGCAGATTGCTTCAGCCATTTCCTGTGTTCCCACAGCCGTTGGATCGTTGCGGTCAGGCTTGAGGTCGTAGGTGACATCTTTCCCTTCCGCAATCACGGCACCAATTGCCCGGTCCAGTTTCTGAGCTGCATCCAGCTCGCCCAGATATTCGAGCATCAGTTTCCCGGAAAGAATCAGAGCCGTCGGGTTCACCTTGTTCTGTCCCGCATACTTGGGAGCTGAACCATGTGTGGCTTCGAAGATAGCGGCATCCGGACCAATATTGGCACCAGGTGCCACTCCCAGTCCCCCCACCAGACCAGCACACAAATCGCTCAGGATGTCACCGTAAAGATTCTGTGTCAGGACCACGTCATACTGATCTGGCTTGAGAACCAGCTGCATGCACATGTTGTCTATCAGCCGCTCCATATACAGCAGATCGCTGCCGTCCTTCACTTTGCCAACCAGTTCGGAACAGGGGGCAACACCCTGAGCCAGATCGTCCCATTCAAATTTCGCTCCATAAGCCAGAGCCACTTCCCGGCAGACATCATACCACAGACCGTCGGTGTACTTCATGATGTTCGCTTTACAGACGGAGGTCACAGACTTCCGCTTGGTACGAATGGAGTAGTCGAAGGCAAAATCGGAAATCGCGCGGGTCCCTTCGCGACTGATCGGCTTGATACTGACCCCTGTGGTACTTTTTGAGGTGTTGATTTTTTTGCCGGCTGAAAAGTTGTTAATGGTTTCGATCAGCTGAGCGGTCTTTTCTTCACCGGCCTGGAACTCAACGCCAGCGTACAGGTCTTCCGAATTTTCCCGGATCAGAACCAGATCAACGTTTGCATCGGCAAAGCGGGTCAGCATGCCCGGGTAGCTTTTGCAGGGACGCACGCAGGCATACAGTCCCAGTTCCTGGCGCAGGAACACGTTCACGCTGCGGAAACCCTTGCCAATCGGAGTGGTGATAGGTGCCTTCAGGGCCACCTTGTTGGAGCGGATGGATTTCATCACCCGATCCGGCACGCCACCTTCCGCCTCAATCACTTCGATGCCACAATCCTGCACATCCCAGTCGATTGCAACGCCGGTCGCATCAATGACTTTGCGTGTCGCTTCTGCGATTTCAGGGCCAACTCCATCACCGGGGATCAGGGTTACTTTATACATGCTTGTCCTCAAATTCACTGCGGTAAAACGGAGTAATACGGCCTGCACACGATGCATTCACGTCGAGCAAATCACATTCCAGATCCACCCATGGGGCGGCAATCCGGAATTGACTCTGTCGTCAATTTCTTTCCTCGCCGATAAAATAGTGGAACGGGTGAGTAGCTGCAAGTGGCTGCCAGACCAGCACCTGAGGAATAAAGTGTTCGAGGAAACTGGTACTTTTCGAGAGAATACCAGCAAAATCCCTCTTCGGCGCCAGTTTGACTTCTGTTAGCATAACTGGTCTGCAGGGCAGAACTTGCGTTCACATCGTACACCAGGACCTCACCTGGACCGGTTTCCATTCACTCTGCTCGCGGGAGCGTTTCGAATACCAGTCTGATCTCCGTTCTTAATGGTGGGACGATTTGTCCATGTCAAAATCGCCGCAACAATGCGCACCCGCTATGCAGCATCCGCCCCGGCCAAGTCGGTCTGGTGCCTGGATCCGGTCTGCCTGTGGGTTCCTGGCGGCAATCCTGATCGGAGGTCCGCCGGAATTTGCCTCCCTGCAGGGGGCAGAAGTCACGATGCTGAGCGGTTATCGGATCTCTTTCGAAGGAGAACCCAAGCCGGTCCGAGGATTAACCCTGGAGCAGACCCGCGTCACTCCTGTCGGACCGGTTGCCAATTTCCCCTTCACAATCTTTGAAGATGGACGCCGACAGATCATCCTCCCGCAGCGACAGGTTGCGGAAGTGCAATTGGGCGGGCGGACCGTCGATAAATTCAACATCACCATTCCTCCGGGACCAAAGGTGGATTCGTTTGGTGCCATCGGGGGATTTCTGAATGTCACACCCTTTTCCGAATTCGGTCGACGGATCGTCACGCTCGCCACTCCGAGGGGAAATGAAGATGTCATTCAGGCCATCAAGGAATTGCGACCGCAGGACATCACGCTCACTGCAGTTCAGCATCAGTGGGAGTACAAAGTCGCCACGCAATCCATTCCCACTGAGACCTTGCGGGCCGTTCTCTACAACGCCATCGATCAGGAAAGCCATGAAGA
>JAGQQT010000337.1 GCA_020426065.1 Planctomycetaceae bacterium
GACGGCGAAATCGGGAACAAGAAGCAGTATGACCCCCGTGCTTACCTCAAAGCCGGCGAACAGGGTGTTGCCGATCGTCTGGGCGAAGCCTGTGACGACCTGCTCAGCTCCGGAAAAACCATTTTTGGTAAAGTCTGACTGTTCACAAACCGTTTCAAGCCAGCAGTCCCTGTTTTTCTGGGTGAAGAGCAGGGAACTGGTTTGACGTCCCGGCCCGTGATCGATATCCTTCCCGTTTCGCGATGCGCCTGTGAAGGCCTGCAGCGGAATCAGTCTCGAAACACTTTGACTCACCCTTCGAGGGTTCATTCGAATGCCGACAATCAACCAGCTCGTGCGGAAGCCACGAAAAAAGCAGATTTCCAAAAGTAAGACACCGCTTCTGGAAGGATGTCCCCAGAAACGGGGCGTCTGCCTGCAGGTCAAAACCATGACTCCCAAAAAGCCGAACTCGGCTCTGCGGAAGGTGGCTCGTGTCCGGTTGTCAAACGGCAAGGAAGTGACCGCCTACATTCCGGGTGAAGGTCACAACCTGCAGGAACACTCCATCGTGCTGGTGCGTGGTGGTCGTGTTCGCGACCTTCCCGGGGTTCGCTACAAAATTATCCGCGGGGTTCTCGATACCCTCGGTGTTTCGAAGCGTGGACAGGCTCGCAGTCGTTATGGCGCCAAGCGTCCCAAATAAGCTGGACCTGCAACACGGTTTCGGCACAAGACAATTCAAATCATACAGGTCTCTCAACACTTTCCTTTGTGACGACAAACTAACATGGCCAAGCGTTTTACTGCCTCTGCTACCCAGCTCAAACCGGACCCCCGGTTCAATTCCGTCCTGGCATCCAAGTTCGTCAACTGCCTGATGCTCGACGGTAAGAAAAGTGTCGCTCAGCGTGCATTTTACGATGCCCTGGAAATCATCAAAGAGCGTATGCCAGATGATAGCGAGATCGACATTTTTGAACGGGCAGTCGAAAACTGTAAGCCACACATTGAAGTCCGATCCAAGCGAGTGGGGGGAGCCACCTATCAGGTGCCAACTCCTGTTCGCCCAAAGCGTCAGCAGACTCTGGCCATCCGCTGGATTCTGGCTGCAGCCCGTGGACGCAAAGGTCGACCGATTTCCCAAAGCCTGGCTGAAGAGTTCATGTCTGCTTCCCGTCGTGAAGGAACAGCCATGACAACCCGCGAAAACGTGCACCGCATGGCCGATGCCAACAAAGCGTTTGCCCACTTCGCCTGGTAAGCCTGACTGGCTCCCTGAAAGATCGAGCGTCCTCCCGAGGGAATGGACGCTTTTTTTATGCCCCCTGTCAGAAATTTCATTCGCTGCGGAATTCTGGATTGGTCAGACGTATGACTCCCCCAAGCGCCATTCTGCTGATTGCTCATGGCAGTCGACGTGCTGCCGCCAACCAGGATCTTGTCCAGCTGGCAGAAATGGTTCAGCAGGAACACCCGGAAGAAATCGTTGAGGTCTCGTATCTGGAACTGGCTGAACCTACCATCCCTCAGGGAGCGGAACGCTGCGTAGAACGCGGAGCCAAAACAGTTCTAATGTTTCCCTACTTTCTCTCGGCTGGCACACATGTGGTCGATGACCTGGAAGAGTTTCGCCAGGAATTTCAACAGCGCTGGCCGGACATCCGGTTTGTACTCTGCCCTCACCTGGGTTTGCATCCCCTGATGGTCAAAATCGTACTCTCCCGACTCGAAGAAAGTTCCAGCAGCCAGCACTGACCATTCCAGTACTGCTGCACTGTTTATTTGAAGGCAGCCACAGATTCGAGCATGTCCGATTCTTCCTCTCTGACGACCGAAGACGTCCTTGGCCAGCAGGGTATGATTGCTTCCCGACTGCCAAGTTATGAATTCCGTCCCGAGCAGATGGAAATGGCTCAGGCGGTCGAAAATGCGATTCGCGGAAAAACGCACCTGATTGCAGAAGCAGGCACTGGAACAGGCAAAAGCTTCGCCTATCTGGTCCCCGCAGTTCTGGCTGTCCTCAACCAGCAATCTGCAGGAGACGGAGGAGAGAAGAAACGGGTGGTGATCTCCACTCATACCATCAGCCTGCAGGAACAGCTGATCCAGAAAGACATCCCCTTTCTGAATGCGATTCTGCCGGTTGAATTCTCGGCCGTGCTGGTGAAAGGTCGCTCCAACTACATCAGCCTGCGGCGACTGCAGGGAGCCATGCAGAAGTCCATTTCACTGTTCCCCAAAGAAGAAGAACTGGATCAACTCAGAGCAATTACAAAGTGGGCTCAGAATACCAACGATGGCAGTTTGTCGGATCTCCCGTTTCGGCCTCTCCCTTCTGTCTGGGAGGAAGCCCGCAGCGAACATGGTAACTGCCTGGGGAGAAAGTGCCCCACCTATGAAAAATGTCTCTACTACAAAGCCCGCAGGCGGGTCTGGAATGCTGACCTGCTGGTTGTGAATCATGCTCTGTTCTTTTCCGACCTGGCTCTGAGGCGCGAAGGAGTTTCTCTGCTCCCCGATTATGCTGCGGTGGTCTTTGATGAAGCTCATACCATTGAGCAGGTGGCTTCCGATCACCTGGGAGATGCGGTTTCGAATCTGCAGGTCAATTATCTGCTGACCAAACTGTACAACGACCGCACCCAAACCGGCCTGTTCTCCCATCACGGATTCCGGGAAGGTCAGCGGCAGGTCGGCAGACTCTACCTGGTTGCTGATGAGTTTTTTGCCGCGATCGAACACTGGCTGTCGAGCCATGTCGGCAAGAATGGCCGAGTCAGAAGCCCCGTGAAGATTGCCAACGGACTCTCACCCGAGTTGACCACCCTGGCCAGTTCGATTGTCGACTTCGCCGCCAAGCTTGAAGCGGAGGAGGAGCGGGTTGAACTGAATGCAGCTGCCGATCGACTGTTCAGCCTCTCCAATTCCCTGCACAACTGGCTGGAGCAGCAGCACGGCGATGCGGTTTACTGGGGAGAAGTTTCCCGCGGACGTCAGGTGAGAATCAAGTTGAACTGTGCACCGGTGGAAATCGGCAATGTCCTGCGGGAGGAACTGTTTAACCGTGTTCCATCGGCCATCCTCACCTCCGCCACCATGGCGGTTGGTAAGCAGACTTTTCAATTTGTGCGAAACCGTCTTGGCATGACCGACGGACAGGAACTCCAGGTCGGCAGCCCGTTCAATTATCAGCGTCAGGTCAAATTGTATCTGTGCCGCTCCATGCCAGACCCCGCCCAGCAACCGGATGCTTACCAGGCGGCGGTCATTGAAAAACTGAAACACTTTATCGGCCAGACAAACGGGCGGGCATTTGTGCTGTTTACCAGTTACAAAATGCTGAATGACTGCGCTCGCGCTTTAAGCAACTGGCTTGCCGAGCGTAAACTGCCGCTGTTCTGCCAGGGGCAGGACATGCCCCGCTCTCTCCTGCTGGAACGATTCAGAAAATCTGAGGGGGGCGTGCTGTTTGGTTCTGACAGTTTCTGGCAGGGTGTGGATGTGCCGGGCGACGCACTGCAGAATGTCATCATCACCCGACTCCCTTTTCATGTTCCCGATCATCCCCTGCTGGAAGCCCGACTGGAACGCATCCGCCAGCAGGGAGGCAACCCGTTTCTCGACTACCAGGTTCCCGAAGCGGTCATCAAACTCAAGCAGGGCTTTGGACGACTCATCCGCCAGAAGTCTGATCAGGGACAGGTTGTCATTCTCGATCCACGCATCAAAACCAAACCCTACGGCCAGGTGTTTCTGGACAGTCTCCCGCAATGCACGACGATTGAAATCTGAGATGGCTATTCTCAGGCGGTTGAAACTAACGGACTGCCTTTCTCGGTCAAATGAATATCAACTCCAGCTCACCACACTCGCAACGCTCAACTCATTCCACAGCGACAGAAAAAGCCTCCAGAAAAAACCAGCAAGGTTTATTTCTGAAGGCTTTCTGAATTATCAGCGTGAAACTTGAGATTCGTATTACAGATCAAAATCTGCGACGTTATCCCCCAACTGGACGGATGCGGTCAGACCGCTGGTTTCTGGACTGCGGTATTTATCAGGAATGGTTGTTTTGGAATCCGGAGCCTTATAAGTTCCATCGGCAATCTGTTTCATTGCCTCATCCGGATCAATCTCAGCGCCACCAGCAGAACTTTCCCCCTGGACAGCAAAGCCAACCTGATAATCTCCCACCTGTGCACGAGGAATGATATAGGTGCCATCAGCTTTAGTAGGTGCTGAGGTTGCAGCACCATTTGACACATTGACGAGACTGACAATCGTCCCTGCAGGGGGAGGATTGCCGTTGAGCTTCACCGTACCGGAAAGCTTTCCATATTCACGTGTATCACCAGAAGAACAACCTACCAGTAAACACAGGGCAAAGATCGACCACACCCGCACATTCCACATGCATGCCACTCCCTGAATGATTATTTCCAGTCTCTGAAATAGAAAAAACCAACAGCTGCAGGCTAACCTGCAGCTGTTGGGGATTCAAGCCAAGCTCATTGTTTAGAACTCACCAAGCACCTGACGGTCATCACGGGTTGCAAGGCGTTTCAAAGTTGTCAAATCCACATTCTCGCTGAGGAAACGAACTGATCCATCGAGCAGAACTCCCTGTACACCTCCCTTATGGGCAGACATCAGAGGATTGTTGGCTCCGTGGTTATCAGCCACCCCTGGTAACTCATAAGTACGGGTATTGGGAGCGTAGCGGATCGTGGTCAGGTTAAATTCACGTCGACGGTTGGCATCATGATAGGTACCCATCATCCAGCCATGCGGATACGAACCACTGATATTTCTGGGTGAGCCATCGGAGGCAAATGCAAAGTCAGAACATTCTCCGACCACCAGAATATTGGATGTTCCATCCACTGCCTCTGCGAAGGTGCGCGAACGACCTCCTCGTGTAATGAATGTTTCTCCCGTTGTACCACCACCAGAAGGACCTACCAGCATCCCGCCAGTAGACTTGATCCCCTGTGCTGGGAAACCACCCCCACAACACTGATTATGGTTTCCGTAAGTTCCACCTGTGTCAGTGGCTTCTTTGGCCTTACTCTGGGGAAAATTTGC
>JAGQQT010000338.1 GCA_020426065.1 Planctomycetaceae bacterium
TTCCAGGCATTGGATCAGTTTGGGATCGCCTCCCTTAAGACTGAGCACAACCAGAGCGTGCGGCAATTCCGAGTCCGGGAGCGGAGGTGGAGTCGGCTCCCGAAAGGCTTGAGTCATTTTTCGGGCGAGCCAGAACTGGACGAGCGAAAAAATCAGGAATGGGGTGAGGATCAACCCGTAAACCATGAGTGCATCCAGCCGGAACGATGGAGGTGAGCTAATGAAGGCAATTAGTCAGCAGGAAATCAGTGATTATCTGTTTTTATGAACCGAAGCACCCGGGTTTTTCAAGATGCCATTTGCTTCCAGGAGAAGAAAACTCCGTTTTCAGGTCCGTTGATCCGGATTGGGGAATTCTGAAACCGGGCCTCAATTCAGGAAGTAGAACAGTGTGGTATCATGATGCGGGCCAGTGAGGCCGGAAGTATCATGCGAGTAGACCTAGTGGATTCAGGTGAAATATGGATCGTAAGTCGTTGCTGCTGTTGGGGATGGTTCTCTGTTTAACCGCTCGGAGTGTGTGGGCGGAGGAGGATTTGTCCAGCTACTATCCTGCTCAAACGGCCATTTACGTGGAGCTGTCCGAGCCGGGTGAACTGGCTGATGACCTCCGTTCCCGTCCGGAAGCAAAAGCGATTGCGAAAAAGCTGAAGGTCGTGCCCGCAGTGGCCCAGGCCCTGGAGAGTCAGAAATATCGGGAATTCCAGACCGGCATGACCATTCTGGAGCTGGGCTGGGGCAAGCCCTGGTATGACGTCATTTCCTCTGTCGCTCACAATGGCGTGAGTTTTGGCTTCGATCCCCAGGTTGGTGGCTTTGTTGTGATTGCCCGGGCACATGAAGATGCCGATCTGCATCGGATTGTCCGGACTGTCGTTGTCACCGCCGCCGCCGATGCCGCCCGTAAGAAGAAACCGAACCCGTTCAAGGAATCCGAATACCGGGGCATGACGGTCTTTGAAGGACCCGGTATCGGAATTGGTGTTCACGATGGCAAACTGGTTGTGACCAACAATCTTGAAATGGGTCGGAGCGTGCTCGATGCCCTGCTTGATGGCCGTGCTGATTCTCTGCGTGAGCAATCCCGTTTTCAGCAGGCACTGGAAAGTCGCCATGCTGATGGCCTGGCCTGGAGTTACTTTGATGTGGAGTATTTCCGCTCAAAGCATCCGGATGAGGATCTGTATAAAAACCGGGCACAGGATCCGGGCGGAGAGTTGATTCTGGGTGGCATCCTGAGTGCACTGTTTCAAACTCCCTATGCCACAGGGGAGGTGCTGCGAGATGGTCGACGGATAACTCTCGGCTTCGATGCTCCGTTTGAACGGGCTGGAATCGAAGAAGAGCGTGAACACTTCTTTGGTCCTGATGGGGCCGGAGAAGCTGCCGTTCCCGTCAATGTTCCCCGGCAGATGCTGGGACTGTCTGTTTATCGGGATTTGAGCCAGATGTGGCTTCGCAGCGGTGATCTGTTTGATGAGAAATCGAACAACGAGCTGAACAAAGCCGAAACTGGTTTGTCGACTCTGTTTTCCGGTCGGAGTTTTTCTGAAGAAGTGCTGGGTTCACTGTCCCCGCGAATTCAACTGGTCGTGGCCCGACAGGAATATGCCGAAGGACATACTCCCGCTCTGAAGCTCCCTGCATTTGCCCTGATTGCCGAGATGAAGGATCCTAAGAAAACGAAAAGGGATTTCCGCCGCAACTTCGTGAACGCAATTGGCTTTTTCAATATTGCCGGAGCGACAAAGGGAGCCCCGCAGCTTGAGCTGGATTTTTCCGGGGCAGAGGGGATGGAGCTGGTGTCTGCCTCTCCCATTGTGGAAGTGGATGAACAGACCGACGAGCCCGGTGGAATCCACTACAACTTTTCGCCTTCGATGGCGTTTGCAGATTCCTGGATGATCATTGCCTCAACCAGTCAGCTGGCTCAGGATATTGCGACTGCTCATACGCAGGAAGTCGCGGAAGGAACATCCAGAACTCAAGAGCGGACCAATACGGTCATCGAACTCTCTCTGGATCCGGTCATCCAGATCCTGCAGGAAAACCGCGACCATCTGATTTCGCAGAACATGCTGAAAGAAGGTCATACGCGGGAAGAAGCGGAAGCGGATATCGACTCGATGCTGGGAGTTGGTCAGCTGGTCGAACACGGAGAACTCAAGCTGTCGACCACGCCGGAAACAATCCGGCTCCAGCTGGTCATTGATCTTCATCGACCTGAGTAAACCACCGTTGAGTCTCAATGAGAAAAGTGACTTCAGAGCCGATTGTCCGTGCGGCATTCTCTGAATGGTTGCGGCGAGCCCGCGCGTAGTGTGTCCATGTGGCAATCAGAACGGGGGGGTGCTCCCCCAGGCGAGGAGTGGAAGTCATGCCAGACTCACGGAAGTTGACCCCGGACTGGGCGTGGGCAACTTATGAACCGGATGGGGATTCCGGCTGGAACGTGCGGCACTGGTCGCACGTCATGCGGCGAACGGGAGCCGGGACTACTCCGGAGTCTCTCCAGAAAGTACAGGCCAACCGACCGGCGGAACTCGCACGAATAATGGTGGCGGAACGTGTGGAGAATGAAACCGTTCTGCAGGATTCGGCTTCGTTGGCCGCTTCCATGAAGGCGACCGGATCGCTCAGCACCTTGCCCGCCTGGTGGCTGCAGCGGATGCTGGTGACCGCCACTCCACTCCAGGAAAAGATGACCCTCCTCTGGCACGGACATTTCACCAGCAGTGCGGACAAGGTCGATAATGTCGAACTGATGCTTGATCAGAACGCATTGTTGCGGCGGGAGTGCCTCGGGAATTTTGCCCGGCTCACACAGGAAATGTCCCAGCACCCGGCGATGCTGATCTATCTGGATGCGGCCTCCAGCCGCAAAGGACATCCGAATGAAAACTATGCCCGCGAGGTAATGGAACTGTTTGTTCTGGGCGAAGGAGAATATACCGAGCAGGATATTCGGGAATTGTCCCGCTGTCTGACTGGCTGGGAAGTGCGTCGGGACAAATTCCGCTTCAATCCTTATCAGCACGATGATGGAATCAAAACGCTGTTTGGCCAGAGTGGTCCGTTCACCGGAGAGGAAGGCATCAATCTGGTACTGGCTCATCCAGCTGGACCTGCGTTTGTGGCCCGCAAACTGGTGCGGTTTTTTGTAGCGGACGACTTGCCGCTCACCAAGGAATTTGTCGAGCCCCTCGCCCAGACTCTGCGCGAGAACAACTGGGAACTGGCACCGGTTATGGAACGGATTCTGGCCAGCAACCTGTTTTATTCTGAATACTCCATCGGCCGGATGATCCGCTCACCGATCGACTTTTTTGCCGGATTCCTTCGCAACCTGCAGGGCTCGACCAACCTGATTGAACTTTCAAAAGGGCTGGGCTCTCTGGGGCAGCAACTGTTCTTTCCACCGAATGTCAAAGGCTGGGATGGCGGACGGACCTGGATCAATTCCTCGACTCTTCTGGCCCGCACCAACCTGATGCATCGACTGCTGCAGCATTCTGCGACCCGGTTTGCCGGGCAGAGTCTGTCCGACTATTGGCAGTCACGGGGCTGTGAGACATTCGGAGAAGTCTACGACGCTGCCTCAAAGGAACTGTTTGCGGTACCGGTCTCTGCAGAGCGGCGCGAGTCTCTGGAAAAAGAATTTCCGGCTGACAAGCCACACAATGAATCACGCTGTCGGGACTACTTCAGTTTGTTGACGTCTCTTCCCGAATTCCAGCTGGGTTAAGCATATTGTCAACCCGGGTGGATCAATGAGATAATCCGCAGGTCAGGCTGTGCCTGACGCCGAACTTATTTGAGGTTTTCTGGTATATCCGTGTTGTTGCGGAAACAAAAGGTGTCAACAGTAGTTGAGTACAGGGGCAGACGAAAAAAACGTCAGGCACAGCCTGACCTACAGACTACAATCAAACGCACAATCCCCTCACCCTGACCCTCTCCCCGGAGGGGCGAGGGGACTTGGGGAACACCCAAGCAAGTGAAGTATGAAACAAAAGGGTAGCCCCGATAGCTTTGCTATCGGGGTCGACAAAGTCGACAAGCAGCACACTGTGTGAGGTTGATTCTCTCCATTGAGTCACTGCGTACGGCTTCGCCGCCCCGAAAGAATTTTTCGGAGCCACCCTTCAGGAAAAGAACAACGCGTTTTCCTTTATGTGAGAATGAGATCAGGAGCATACGGTGGGCATTTCACGTCGACAATTTCTGGAAGTTGCAACGGTTGGTGGTGTGACGTTCGCCCTCCCTTCCCTGCGGACTGGTCCCTGGTTGCAGGCAGCGGAAGCAGCATCACACGATGAGCGGATTCTGGTCGTGGTGCAGTTATCGGGAGGAAATGATGGACTGAACACCATTGTTCCTTTTACGAACGATGACTATTTCAAGGCCCGCAAAAAAATCCGCGTTGCCGAAAATGAAGTCCTCAAGCTGAATGATGAACTCGGCTTTCATCCACAGATGAAAGGGCTGGCCAAACTTTTTGAGGATGGCAAACTGTGTGTGCCTCAAGGGGTGGGTTATGCCGATCCCAACCGCTCCCATTTCAAATCCATGGAAATCTGGCACACCTGCGTGCGGACGGTGGAACCAGCGGAAGAAGGCTGGCTGGGAAAAGCCGTCGCTTCTCGTGAAACGAAATCATCCACCTCGATTCCGTCCCTGCATCTGGGAAGCACCAAGCAACCTCTGGCGCTGGCCTCGCGGAGTGTGCATACACCCTCGGTGGAATCACTGAATGATTTTCGGCTGACAATGCAGAAATCCAATCAGCAACTGCTCAGAAAGCTGACTCAGCAGAAAGCCTCCGAAGCCGATTCTCTGCTTGACTTTGTGGAAGCCAATACGGCCTCCGCTCTGGATGTGAGTGCTCAACTGGAGGAGCGGCTTTCGCAAACGAAGTCGACAACCCCCTTCCCGGAATTTCAGCTGTCCAACAAACTGAAAACCATTTCCCAGCTGATTGGAGCGGGAGTGGGTGCCAGTGTTTACTATGTCGAGCTGGATGGATTTGATACCCATGCCTTCCAGCTCCCAGCTC
>JAGQQT010000339.1 GCA_020426065.1 Planctomycetaceae bacterium
CAACGCCACTCACTGAGGAATTGCTGGACATGCGGGAGATTTTTCTCTCCCGGCTGGTTTACCAGACGTACAACGGCTACGTAATGTCCCAGTTCAAAAAAATGCAGACCGATCTCCGCAATCACGGCAAGGTGAAATGGAAGCATGTCATGCACCTGATCCGCCTGCTGATTTCGGGAATCTGTACTTTGCGGGAAGGTTTTGTCCCCGTCCGGGTCGACGAACATCGGGAACAACTCCTGGCAATCAAACGGGGAGAACTGCCCTGGGAAGAAACGGAAAAGTGGCGGCTCAGCCTGCATAGCGATTTCGACAGTGCCCTGAAAACCACAACACTACCAGACCGACCAGACTACGAAAAAGCAAATGCATTTTTGATCAAAGCCCGGCGGTTCGCCGCAGTAGAATGAGAATCATGAACCTGACACTAACAACAACTCTTTTCCGACCAGTCGGGCAGAAAGAGCTTGATCTCATTGAGCAGTCTGACTGGAAATCATTTCCGCCTCGATTGTTCTGGCAACCCATT
This sequence comes from Planctomycetaceae bacterium, assembly GCA_020426065.1. Classification (GTDB taxonomy): domain Bacteria; phylum Planctomycetota; class Planctomycetia; order Planctomycetales; family Planctomycetaceae; genus Rubinisphaera. The sequence continues at coordinate 530 of JAGQQT010000339.1, forward strand.
TTCTATCCGGTCGTGACGGAAGAGTATGCGATTTACATCGCGGAGAAATGGAACACAAATGACCCCAATTCTGACTTTGTCGGTTATGTATTGAAATTCCAGATTGATCAGGAATACATCAGCCAGTTTGACATTCAGAAAGTTGGTGGTAAAGAGTCGCTGGAGTATTGGATTCCAGCCGAAGAACTGGACAACTTCAATCCTCACATTGCAGGTCCAATTGAAGTTATCCATGTATTCCGAGCGGCTCACTGATTAAGGAATTGTACAGACAGGCATGTCTGTGCCACCATTTTGCTCATTGCTTTATTGAGTCCTCCATGAATTATCCACTTGTTCTACAAAAACAAATCGAAACTCACCCTTACCCGCTGTTGTTTGCCACCATCAGCGGGGCGCACCTTTACGGCTTTCCTTCTCCTGATTCGGATTTCGATCTGCGGGGGACACACATTCTTCCGCTCGATGAAGTACTTGGTCTCAAGACCGGGCATGAGACCATTGAGAAGTCAGGCATTCATGATGGGCTGGAAATTGATCTGGTCACACACGACATCAAAAAGTTCTTCGGGCTGATGCTCAAGAAGAATGGTTACGTGATGGAGCAGGTTCTTTCGCCGCTCGTGGTTCAGACTTCTGCCGAACATGAAGAACTGAAAGCGATTGCCATCAGGTGTCTCACCCGACACCACGCTCATCATTACCTCGGCTTTGCATCCACTCAATGGAGGCTCTTCCACAAGGAAAACCCACCACGAGTCAAGCCGCTCCTGTATGTTTATCGTGTGCTGCTGACCGGAATTCATCTGATGCGAACTGGCCAGCTCGAAGCAAACCTGGTCTATTTGAATGAGTCGTTTCGACTGACTTATTTGCCAGACCTGATTGCACAAAAGGTGGAAGGAGCGGAGAAAGGAACTCTCGACCAGGCAGATTTATTGTTCCATGAACGGGAGTATGAACGACTCCGCACCGAACTGGAAACCGCTCACGAGCAAAGCCAACTTCCGGAACTGCCAGGGGGAGCGGAGGAACTGAATGATCTGCTGGTGAGAATCCGCCTCCAATCCGTAGAAGGCAACTTTTGAAGTGAGCAACCCTCGCCCCTTGCCTCTTACATGAGGTCAGCAATTACTGCAGTGACTTGAAGCACCCGATTGCTGGATTCTTTCGAGTTATGAAGATTTTTAGTGAACCTCCAAGAAGCTGCACCAGTTATAGAATCTGCCGCTGAATCACCCCTGTCACCATTCTTCCAGGAGCAGCTCATGACTGGTGCCCTCACCCCTCAACACCGCGTCAAACATGTCAGCCGGGATTATTCTGTGCTGAAACTGATGGCCAGTTTTTTCAAATGGACCGGAATTCTCCTGTTGATTGCCTGCATCCTGATTGGTGCCTGGGCGTTGCTGAAAGTCCGCCTGGATCTAGGCCTGGCCATTCTGATTTGCGGCGGCTGGTTTTCTCTGAACTATATTCTGGTTGCCCAAGTAGTGAACCTGGCCCTGTCGATTGAAGAGAACACCCATCGCACAGCGGTCGCCACGGAGAATATAGCGAGTCGGGCGGCCTGATCTCCCCAGGAAAGCAATGATTAGCCGAGACGGGACTCGAACCCGTACGACCGAAACCGGTCCCGGGATTTTAAGTCCCGTGCGTCTGCCATTCCGCCACTCGGCCTGAGGATCAGTGAAAATCTGAGGGTGTACTATATCGGTTTGACGGCCTGCTGTGTACCCCTCTCAAGACGAAATCTGCAGGCCTCAGGTTCAGTGTGGCTGTTGACTGCCCAGGGTTTCCATCCACCGGTCGAGAGTCCGGTAATTGGCAAACTGATTCCAGCTCGGTTTGGGGTGCCCTTCCGGATCAAGCAAACCGGAATGAGGGAAGCGATGGGGACGCTGATCGCTTAATGCTCCCCAGAAAATACCGACAACCGGTTGCTTGGCCATTAACATGGAGAGATTTTCCCGGACCCAGGCATATTGTGGATCTTCGGTGGCAGAACCATCGCAATGGCTTTGTTCAACCTGTTGCGGCTTGAGAGCCAGCTGGTCTTCACCGGATCGGGAGGGAGCATGAATGGTGACGTGCAGCGGGACACCGAATGTTCCCCAGGTATCAAGCAGGCGGGAAAACCGCAGTAACCGTCGATCATCATTCTGACCCGGAGCATAGCCGATACTCAGTTCCAGATTGATCCCCGCCAGCCCCATTCCGGAGCGGAGAAGTGCATCCACCACATGCCAGGGAGTGAGACGATGCTTCCCGGACGACTGATAATCCCCCCAGGGGCGATCAATCCGAATGAAAATCTGGGAATCGGTATCGACCTGGCGGGCGACATCAATCATCCGAGCGGTCAATGCGAGCAGATTGTCCTCATCAAACCCGAAAAGTCCACCCGTGTTGACTCTGGCCACCACTTCCCAGATGCGGATTATTCCTGCATAGCGAGTGATGACGGTTTCGACATAATCACTCAGAAAGCTCTGGAGATTGAGAATGTCCGCTTTCCAGTTGGCCAGCCAGGAGGGGAGTCCCTGATAATCAAAACTGAGCAGTGGCCCACCGCGAAGCACAAGCTTATTTTGGGTGGCCCACTCAACCTGATCATCATAGATGTCCCAGTGGTAGGTCCCTTCCTCCGCTTCGATGGCTTTCCATTCCAGATTGATTCCGGCCGCTCCAAACTGCTGGGGATAATCGGCGGGGATCTGTGAGACCGGAACCTGCCCCAGCTCACACCCCAGCAAAGCTGGTGGATGACTGAACCGCTGCTGACGGACCATGAGCCGTTGCAGGATGTAACCCCGGGCGAGAATATTCTCCGCTTCGCAAATCTTCACCAGTGCTCGACTGGCAATTTCGGTGGCGAGTGGCGGATCCTGCTGTTCGAAGGTGGAGCGGACAAACTCCTGATACGCTTCCCTGTAGGCTGCCTGAAACTCATCTGGAATCAGCATGCCGGCATGTTCCCAGGAGGCCAGCTGATCTTTCAGTTCGCCGAGTTGTCCCCGAGCCAGTTCCACTGCCAGCACATAGGGCTGTTCACGCTCGATGAGTGAGCAGGTTCTGAGGATGGGACACCCATACCCGGGAACCGGCCAGGAGATATTCAGCTTGCCGGAGTCCGATTTCTGACGGATGCAGTCGAGCAGATGGCCATGTTTTTCCGCCCGTGTGGGAAAGACAGACCCGTCATAACTGGTGAAAAAGGCTTGTTCGAATCGGGCCGACGTTTTCCAGGCGTCGTCCGAGCCGAGATCAAACCTCATGAGACCCATCTGTCTATGCCTTGCTGGCCCGGTGTACTCCCAGGCGCGGGTGATTTTCATTGGTTCAACGATATGTTGAGGGAATCCGAATTTTAGCCGTGGACGCTCGCTTGTTCAACAAGCCTCGAGGGGGATAGGATGCGGACCACCGGAAAGCATCGATTTTTCAATTCAGAGCCAGTCTCGTCGAGGTCAATATGTCCGTACTCCTGACAACGGAAATCCCCGGAATCCCCCGGCATCAGGGAAAAGTACGGGATGTCTTTGATTTTGGGGATCGCCTCCTGATTGTCGCCTCGGACCGGATCAGTGCTTTCGACTGGATTCTGCCCACTGGTATTCCCGATAAGGGCCGGCTGCTGACGCAGATGAGCCTGTTCTGGTTCGAGCGAATCGAGCGTACGCATCATCTGATTTCGGCCGATCCCCGCGATCTGCCGCTGCCCGCCGGAACCGATGTCGAAGCCCTGCTGGGACGTTCCATGGTCGTCAAAAAGACCCGCGTCATTCCGATCGAATGCGTGGTGCGGGGCTTTCTGGCGGGATCCGGCTGGAAAGATTACCAGGCCACCGGGATAGTAAGCGGAGTGAAACTCCCCGCCGGACTGCAGGAATCTTCCCGACTCCCCGCTCCGATTTTCACTCCCTCCACCAAGGCCAGCGAAGGTCACGATGAACCAATCAGTTATGAGGAAGTGGTCCAGGAAATCGGAGACGAAACGGCCGCTGCCATTCGGGATGCGAGTCTGGAAGTTTACTCACGGGCCGCTCAGTACGCCGAAGAACGAGGACTGATCCTCGCCGATACCAAGTTCGAATTCGGTCTGCCGGTCCATGGAGGATCTGCCAGCGACATCATCCTGATTGATGAAGTGCTGACTCCCGACAGTTCCCGCTACTGGCCGCTCGATGACTACGAACCGGGTCGCACACAGCAGTCGTTTGACAAGCAGTATGTGCGGAACTGGCTGTTGTCCACGGACTGGGATCGAAACTCTCCTCCCCCCGCACTCCCTGAAGATGTTGTCAGAAACACCCGGGCCAAATATATTGAAGCGTATGAGAAACTGACCGGCAGCAGGTTTGTTTGAGTCTTGAACAGGCCTGCAGATCATTCCCTTCTGTTCCGGTTGAGAGTCTGAAATGGGCAAACGGACATTTCGAGTCCAGCGAACCAGAACCCCGCTCATCGGGACCACTCTCGTAATGATCGGGGGAGCCGTGACCTGCGCGTTTGTTGC
>JAGQQT010000033.1 GCA_020426065.1 Planctomycetaceae bacterium
TGAAACTTGATTTTTGATTGCGAAAAATACAGACGCGGCGAAATAACGCATCAGAGAACATTTTAAGATTGCCCGAAGTGTGACAGGCTGTCAAGTTTGGTCCTGTACAAATTCTGTCAATCTGTTGAATCCCGAACAACTTGTCATACCAGTTTTTTCGACACAGCCCGACTCTCACGCGATCCGGGTAACCGTCGCAATCGATACACTCAACGACAGTTTTGCTCTCTGATCAAATCAAAAATTGACTTTGACTGACTTGACCCGGTAGGATAAACCGAGATTATCGTTTGTATTGATTTCCCCTCAGATCGACTTGTCCGCGCCGTCCGGAAGTGAACCGTTATGATTTCCAATCTTGGTCGAGTCATGGCCGTTTTAACTGCAATGGCATCCGCAGCGTTCATGACGTTTGCTGTCGCACGTTATTCCACAATTCCCGACTGGGCAGCCGAAGCTCGGACTCTGGATGGATTTGTCGTCAGCCGGACAGAAGGGGAAACGCCCAGCTGGACCGCTTCCACACGACGCACTCAGGAATCGGTGGGGACTTCCACCAACATGGCTGATGTCCTGGAAAAGATGTACCAGCGGGCCAAAACTGATGTCGATCAGCAGGTTCAGGATCTGCAGGCCCGCGTACCAGATCTGCAACAGAAACTGGCTGCAGCCCAGTCTTCAGTTGAAGAGGATGACAAGGCCGTGGATACCAAGGTCGAGGCCATGATCGCCCGGCTGAATGAAATGAATCAGGAAGTTGACCGCCTGACAGAAGATATTGAACGTGAGAAGGCATCTGCACAAACTATTCAGGAAGAACGCGAACGGAGACGAGGCGATGTGTTCCGTCTGAGGGAGCAGGTCGGTGAAATTAATGCCGACCAGTTCCGTGCAGCCCGCCTTCAGGAACAACTTACGGACATGATTCGTCGGGCTGAAGGACATGTGGTCAAACTTCAGGCGCGCAATCAGGAACTGCGAGAATCCGTAAACTAGGCAGATTATCCCAGCATTTCCCGCTATTCGGGTAAATTGCGAAGGGTGAACTGCAGTTGGATTCGGTTCAGGCACGATGCATAAACTGGTGAATCAACAGTTTCGAGATTCGCCCCAAACAAGTGAACATATGGGAAGTTTTTCCCGATCCTGAAATCCGTGGATAGTTACTATCCCAACGGGAGTGGAAGTCATGACGCTGATCGGCAAGTTTTTCATCGTGATGCAGTTGATGCTGGCAGTCACCTTCATGGGATTTGCAGCCGCTGTCTTTACGTATCAGATTGACTGGAAAGCCAAGGCCGAAACCGCAGAGAAAGCCAGCCAGACCCTGACTGCAGAGAAAAGCAATCTGCAGGCCGAGTTTGACAAATTCAAAACCGATAACGCCCTGTCGATGACACAGCTGACGGACCGGGCTGAGCGTGCCGAGTCGGCCAACTCTGCTCTGCAGCTGCAGCTGGCTGACCAGAAGCAGGAAGTTGAGCGGCTTGAGAACCAATTGCAGTCCCAGACTGCCATGGTGGAAATTGCTGAAGATGAAGCCGATGCCCGGAAGTCAGAAGCGATGGCACAGCGGGTAGTCAACAACGACCTGCACAAGAAGCTGACCGATAAAATCGAATCACTGCGACTGTCAGACGATCAGGTTTACAACCTCCGAATTGAAAAAGAAAACCTGATCTCCAAAAACAAGGAACTGATTGACCGGACAGCCTTCCTGGAAAAGGTGGTTCGCACCAATCGTCTCGAAACAGATCCCCGGGTTTACGCCGCTCAACTCGAACCGCCTCCCATTGTGGAAGGCCTGGTCCTGAATGCGACTGTTGACGAAAAGGGAGCGGTTGATCTGGTGGAAGTTTCCCTGGGTGCAGACGATGGACTTGTGAAAGGTCATCGCCTGGATGTGTTCCGGACAGGACTGCAGGAAGGTGATGAACCAAAATACCTGGGACAAATTGAACTTGTGTTCGTCGATACGGATCACGCCGTCGGCAAACTGATTCAGAAAGCAAAGAACGGCATCATCAAGCGAGGGGACAATGTCACGAGCAAGCTCTAACCGCGGACCAAAACCAGCACCTCAGCTCGACGTTTATGTCGGCCTGATGATGATGTCGACAGCCTGCCTGATCGCCGGGATTGTGTTCCTAGTGCTGGCTCTGCAAAGCTATACCTGAAAACAAAACCGCTCCCGGTCTTTCCAGGCCGGATGAGCTGAGAAATCATCTCTCGTCTCGACAGATCGCCACTCTGATGGGTGGCGATCTGTTTTTATGCCTGGTCCAAAAACAGAGCAGATATTTCAGCGCAAAAAAACACCCTGCCCCGGAATACCGAAGCAGGGTTGTTCAGTAGCGGTGGAGGGATTTGAACCCCCGACCTACGGCTTATGAATCCGCCGCTCTAACCAACTGAGCTACACCGCCATTTCAACTGGTCCGCTCACAGTAATATACTTCGACGCAATCGCAAGAGAAAGTGACCATGGTTCACTGTGAAACCGGAATTTTTCTGAACAGACAGCGCTCTCCAAACCGGGTTCACCTGAAACTGGCTGCCCACAGGTAGACTACCGGACTTTTTCCGTTGTTTTGCCCTGTTCAGGTTGCCAGTCAGTTGGTAACCGGATGGCCGGCAGGCATCTGGGAAATCCATTCGTGAATCAGTTCCACCGCCTCTTCCTGCCTTAAACTGCGGGCCAGACTGGGCATGCGGACTCCCGGCTCATTCGACTCGATCCGGTACAGCAGAATCGACTCCTCGGGTTTTCCGGGCACGATATCGTACTTTCGGCCCGCCGTGGCTCGCCCGGCAGCGACGGGAGATTTCCAGACCCCGAATTTCGCCTCCTCTGTCTGACCCCAGGAAAGATCCAGCCCAGAGGTTCGAGCGGTGCCGCGGGGATTGTGACAGTGGGCACAGTTCACATCGAGCCATGCCCGCGCCCGCTCCGCCAGAGTCCCCGTTGAAGAGTCATCAAAGACCGGCATCTGAGGGGCATTCTCCAGCTCCGGATGTGCCGCCAGTTTCCCGGCATGAGCCCACGAGACAAGCTGATTGACTCCCGCATAAGCCTGCATTCCCTCCCGGTTCATGTTGGCTGCCGTTGGCCCCAGCGGCACAAACTGACCATCCACACTGTGACAGCTCACGCACATGTTGGCATTGGGAATCAGGTAATTGTGATCCACCTTTTCCCCGGCATGATTAATGAAAGTGACCTGCTGATCCGCTCCCCCCAGAGAGAGGGTGGCATCGGTCTGGTCCTCATTCCAGATGTAAGTCACTCCGTACCAGCCGGATTCCGCCCGGAACTCAATCCGGGTTTCCATCAGACGTTCGCCTGCGTCTGGCTTCCGCATGTCATGGGGGTAAGAGAATGTTTTGGCAATGACAGCGCCGACGGGAAAATCAAAGACCCCGGTTTGCTGATAGGTCATCGATTTCCCTTCCGGGAGACGTATGAAGCGATACTTGGAGGTGTAGTCGGAAAACAGTTGCGTGTTGAGCAGGTAAGGGATGACTCCTTCTGCTGGCTGCTGCTGATTCACTTCACCATCAAACAGGCCCCATCCAGAAAGTTGATCGGGCAGACTTCGATAAACCGACGCTGCCAGATTAGTTTTCCCTGCAGGATCTGGGAAAGCATCCAGTTTTGTGGCGGCGATCGCAGGCAGACTGCCGACATGGGCTTTCAGATCTTTGAGCGGACGATACTTGCCCGTCACAATGTTAGTGGGAGTGAGATCCGGCATCACCAGATTCACAAACGAGGGATTCCCAGGCTCATCAATGACCAGTCCGAATTCCACAGGAATCTTGCCATCAACCAGGCGGGCAGGATTGGCAACTCCATCCCAGATGATGTCTGGAAAAGTTCTCCCTACCGCCGCAGCAATGGGAGCGAGTTTGGCTGACGGTTTCTGACCATTCCGGGCGAAGTCGTTTCCATGCAGAAAAATACCCTCAGGAATCGGATCGTATTCAGGATCCTGAACGGGCCGCATCGTGAAGTTGAAGCTGACAATGATTCCGCCAGCGGTATTGTTGTCGTGAATCTGATTATCAAAAACTTCCACCCGGTCAGTGGCCATAATCATCAAGCCGGTCCCTGGCGGGACCTCTCCGACCATCGCTCCTTTCGGGGCAAAGTTATCCGTGTTGTTATTGATAATCTTATTGTTGAAGACCCGAACATCTCCGCCATTTTTCAGCTGAAGGCCCGGCAGATCAAACACCAGTATGCCACCGGTATTGTCTTCGGCGATGTTCTCGTAGACATCGGCATTGAGCGTATTTTCGATTTCAATCCCCGCCACATTCAAAGCGGCCCGGCTGCGGCGAACAATCACATTCTGAGACTGACCGACATAGATCCCGGCATCGGCAGCGGCAATTGCCACGCAATCTTCAATCAATACGTTTTTGCATTGAACCGGATAGATTCCGTAAGCCCCGTTGGTATCGAGTGGGCCTCCGGTCCATTCTGTCCGCACACCGCGAAAAATGACTCCGTCCGCACCGAGCACCTTAATCGCGTTTCCAGCCGTATCCTCCACGGCCAGGTTTTCAATGACAAAACCGTTTCCGGTTGCAGTGAGTCCTTCACTTCCCCCAGTCTGGCCTGCAAAGGAAAGAATTGTTTTCTCAGATCCTCTACCACGAATCGTGACGTTTTCACATGTGACGTTCAGTTCGGAAAGAAAATGATACTTTCCTTCTTCCAACTGAATCACATCTCCAGGCACCGCCTGAATGAGTCGATGCTGAATTTCATACTGATCCCGCCCTCCCGGAGGAATGACATAAACCTGAGGAGACTGCACGTCCTCCTGCGGTTTTTCTCTGGCATCAGACAGCCTGGGAGTTGTCAAGAACAGACTCGCAATGACACATGTCAAAAGTACCAGTCGGATGATCATCATTACGTACTCAGCCAGAGAAAGAGAATGGAAGAAGGGAACACATCAAATCACTTATGAAGCAGAGCTAAATTCAGATCTTCAGCCTCGCAACGCGTGCCAGCCTAACGGGATCAGTTTCCAGAAGGAAGGTTGGGCGTATAACCTCATCAAAGATTTTGCCGCCTGAACAGATGCCCGATGGTGCGGCAACCAGATCGGCTTCGGAAAACTGACCAGCGGTCCAGACAGGATCGATTTCTCAACCCGATCCAGCAGATAACAGTTGTGCACATCACCCAGACCACTTTGAGGATCTGCCAGCGTCGCACCGGGATAGCCTCCCCAGGGCGGAGTCATCAAGGCAAACGCAATCGCAGCCCACTGATTGATCCCAACAGCTCCATACCGCAGATCTGCCAGAAACCGATTCCAGGCTACTTTTTCATTACGGGTCACAGCAGCGGGAACCGTCACGCTCGCCGACAGAGTTCCGAACATCTGCTCATTGCACAACTCCGCAGCTCGACTCATGAATTCGAGAGGATCTGAAGTTTCCAGCGCTGTCTCTGCACAGACGCAGACAAACGATTCCTCTTCGAAATAAAGCGGATCGTTGGCAGGTGTGACGTTTTCCACCAGTGTCCAGGGGAGTTCCGGCTGTTCTCCGGAAGGGCAATCACTCTGGGGAGCAAACTGCCTGAATCGATCAGCCGCACCCGGATAATAAGCCTGACGCATGGGGATTTCGCTCAGGATCTGTTTGAGCATCTGTAGAAATGTTTCCCGCTGTGGCCAGGACCGGGAGGTGACGATCATCTTGGTTGCGATGCAGTTGAAGGAGGCATTGTTCACAATCGACCCGGCCACATGCATGGCCTGAGAGGAGAGTTCTCGTTTCGAATAGTTTCCCGGCACAACAATCCAGGGGCTGACATTCCCCAACTCACTCGTGATCGGCTTATCAAGCACTGGTTTGTTCTGAATCAGATTCTGCTCCTGCTCAGCAGAATTCGATCCCCAGACAATCGCCCGATGAGTGTGATGCGAACCGGTGATATGAACTTCGTGAATTCGTGGGTCATGACAGGCTTCCTGCCCAACCCGGCCATCTCCAGTAATGATTCGCAGGAAACCGGCATCTATGACTGAGCGGAAAGCGGTCCGAAAGCAGTCTTCAAGGTAATCGTTCACCGGATTCAGCTTGAGCAGAACAGCTTTCCGGTCCCAGAAGATTTTGGAAAGCGCATCGGTCACAGGAATTGAGGAAACATTCCCTGCCCCGAGCACCAGGGCGACTCCAGGGGAATTCTGTTCAGGAGCAAGCAGTCGCTTAACCCGATCTCCGTGAAGATTCTGCTCGGTGACTCCCTCCTGCATGCGGGCAAAACTGGATAACTCGCGAAATGCCAGGTGGTCATACAACTCCCAAACCGGAAGGAGCGGGACCTGAATCCGTCCGTCTGCTGAGTGAGTCAGTTTACCCGGAAACGTGACGGAACCTTTGTCTCGGAGGTTCGACAGCGTTTGTCGCAGTAAAAACAGGCAGCGGAGCACCGCCACCGGACCACTGACCATTTCTTCACTGGCACTCCCCTGCCCTGAAATCCCTTTGGCCTTCACCGCCAGTTCCACCCAGCGGTCAGCCACCTGCTCTGCTGCACAGAAGCAGGGTTCGAGCAGAGCAACCAGTTCTGCGATCGGAATCCGGGCCAGCCTCTGAGCCCCTGCACTCAGCAAGGCAATCTCTGTTCCTGTCGTGGATTCCTGCAAAAGAATTCTCTCAAACGTCATGGTAAACTGTAGACAAACATATAAGTCACAATTATTCTAACGTGACTGGTTTTACCCGCAAACTCACACATGATTTTCCATTTTCGTTCGACATGAATTGAAAATGGAGAGATAGAAAATGTTTTTTCGGGCTCAGGCCTTTATCTCTATTTTTACCTGCCTTCCGCAAAGGAACTCCCCACATGAAAAAGACTCGCCAAGGATTTACACTCATCGAATTGCTCGTGGTCATTGCGATCATCGCAATTCTCGTTGCTTTGCTGTTGCCAGCAGTGCAACAGGCCCGCGAAGCAGCCCGCCGCTCCAGTTGTAAAAACAATCTGAAGCAGATTGGCCTGGCGATGCACAACTATCATGATGTGTACAGCATGTTTCCTCTGGGTGCGCCAGTGAAAGTGACCGGTGCAACCTCCATCGATGTCTTCTCAAGTGCCTGGACAGCAATTCTGCCGTTCATTGAAGAAGCCGCTCTGACAGATCTTTATGTCAGCGAAATCCCCTGGGAAAAACAGGCCGTACAGGTCGCTCGCACCGTGATCGATGTCTACCAGTGCCCTTCTGATACAGGATCTGATCCGGTTGTTCTGGCTGCCATGGCCGTCATCCCTTCAGTTGTTCCTGCTAAAGATACTTTCGGTGGACTGGACTACCTGCTTTCCAAAGGGTCCACCACCAACTGGTGTTTGAATCCGACTGGCCTTACTGGAAAAGGGATGTTTGACTGGAACCGTAGCGTCCGCTTCCGCGATGTCGTTGACGGCACCAGCAACACAATCTGCGTCGGAGAAGGTTCTTCTGGTTCCGAATTCACCATCTGCGAAGGCCAGGGTTGCGTGACCCCAGCGACTGGAGGTCAGCCGACCCAGGTCTGGATTATTCCCCAGGTCTCAGAAGCAACTTTCAAAGCTGTGCTGGGCGGTCCATTCGGAAGCGTGTTCGGAACGACCGCGGATCCGTTGAACAAGAACCCCGTGACCGAAAGCTTTTTCGTCGACCTTTCCAGCTGTTCTGATGCGGGTGAAGCTGTCAGCAACTTCCGCAGCCCACATCAGGGTGGTGGCCAGTTTGCCCTGGCTGACGGTTCTGTCCGGTTCATCTCGGAAAATATCGATCAGACCACCTACAACTCCCTGGCATCTGTGCAGGGTGGCGAAGTGGTTGGCGAGTTCTAATCACAACGGTTGACTTGCTGTTGATACACAAGGCTCTGGTGCGTTCTCGCACCAGAGCCTTTCTTTATTGACCCATACAATCAACCAGCAAAGAGTCTCTCCCATTTGCACCCCTGCAGCGGGAATACCAGTGCGGAGTGGTTTGACGTCACCAGGCAGAACTCTGATACTGATACTCTCACGTCATCACATCCACTCGGGAGAACATCACATGACTTTCAACCGATCTCGTTCCTTGTCCGTTCCAGTCCGTAAACGCGCACAGAAATTGTTCCTGTTCGGTCTGGTACTGGCCTTCGAGTTGGGTGGTGCCCTGCCCTGGAACTCCCCCACTGCAAATGCTGCAGCCAAATCATCACCCAATTTCGTGATCATTTTCACGGATGATCAGGGCTATGCCGATGTCGGCTGTTTTGGAGCGACAGATTTCAAAACTCCCAACCTGGACCAGATGGCTCTGGATGGAAGAAAATTCACCAGCTTCTACGTATCCCAGGCTGTCTGCAGCGCCTCGCGAACCTCTCTGTTGACCGGGTGCTATAACGTGCGGGTCGGGATCCTGGGAGCATTGAGTCACAGGTCGACTGTCGGAATCAACTCCAGTGAAATGACCCTGGCGGAACTCGTCAAACAGAAAGGATATGCTACTGCCGCTTACGGAAAATGGCACCTGGGTTATCAGCAGAAGTTTCTGCCGCTGCAGCACGGCTTCGATGATTATTTTGGACTTCCCTACTCCAACGATATGTGGCCCTATCATCCCGGCTATCTGCACCTTCCCCTGGAGGAACGCAAGAAGAAAGGCTTTCCGGATCTGCCACTGATTTCAAAAAATGATATCGTCAATCCCGCAGTGACGCCGGAAGACCAGACCCATCTGACAACCTGGTATACCGAGCACGCGGTTCAATTTATCAAGGACAATCGGGAAAACCCTTTTCTGCTCTATGTGGCTCACTCAATGCCTCACGTCCCCCTCTACGTTTCTGAGAAATACCAGGGGCACTCTGCGCAGGGAACTTTTGGGGATGTGATTGAGGAAATCGACTGGTCCGTCGGGCAGATCCTGGCTGAACTTAAGACCCAGGGTCTGGAGGAAAACACACTGGTAATCTTCACCTCAGATAACGGCCCCTGGCTCTCGTACGGAAATCATGCCGGCTCCGCAGGACCGCTCCGGGAAGGAAAAGGGACCAGTTGGGAAGGCGGGGTGCGAGAACCCTGCATCATGCGCTGGCCCGGAAAAATTCCCGCCGGAACCGTCTGTGATGAGCTGGCAGCCACGATCGATATCCTCCCCACCATCGCCGCTCTGAGCGGTGCTCCATTGCCTGATCACACGATCGATGGACTGGATATCCGCCCGCTCATCTTTGGTGAAGAAGGAGCAAAAACCCCACACGAGGCCTATTACTATTACTGGGGCTCGCACCTTGAAGCCATCCGCAGTGGCGACTGGAAACTCCACTTCCCCCACTCCTATCGGAGCCTGACAGGAACCCCTGGTAAAGATGGCTTACCAGATGGTTACACTCAGCAGCAGACTGGTCTGGCCCTCTACAACCTGAAATCCGACATCGGCGAGTCAACTGACGTGAAAGATCAATTCCCGGAGGTCGTGGAACGTCTGCAGAGCCTCGCCGACCAGGCGAGAAAGGAACTGGGCGATTCTGGCACAAAAACGAAGGGGTCAGGGGTTCGCGAACCGGGCAGAATGTAAACAACTAATACACATGCAATCATGCAGGCGTGATGTTTTTAGGGGTAATTACCTAATCGAAGCCAACTTGACGTAATTACGTCGCATCAACTGATATTTTTAAGACGAAGAAATTCATTATCAGAACTGCATTAAGTGAAGGAAAGCCCTGATTTCCCGGTATTGGGACGTTTGGTACGCTCGCCCAAATCCCATACGGATCTCATCACAAAGATTCTCCTCGTAAATGATCAACTCCCAAAACCATTCTCAGGTGGGCCAGCCATGAGTATTGTCACACGCCTCGATACACCCCTGAGACCGATGCGGTTACAGGAGATTTCCACTCAATCCGTACTCTGCTGCCTGAATTTGCTGGATTGTTTGACCAAGGGCATCAGCCAGTACCTTCCTGAGATCGATGTGCGAGAAGGTACGGCCGGGCTGGATCTCCCTGAACTCCACGCATCAGCCGGTCAACCTGTGCTGGCAATGTTTAACCCGGAATCCAATCCTGCGATCATCAAATCAACAGCAGAGAATCTCCATCGACATCAGATTCCCTTCTTGATGATCAGCAAGTCCTTTAAGCCTGCATGGCTTTCCTGGGCAATCCAATACGGCTGCCGTGGATGCCTGAGTAAATTCACCCCCATCCACACGCTCTGCACACAGATATCAGAGCTTTTTGAGCATCCACAAACATATTACTGGTGCCCTCAGGCTGCGGAGTGGCTCAAACAGGTCAAAGGCCGCTGGCAGCTTACCGGAAACAACGTCCGCAATCTTTTAACACCGCGTCAGTTCGAAGTCTTTCTCCATCTGGCAGATGGATATTCCATGAAAGAAACTGCGCGGCTGATGAATCTCACAGAAAAATCGGTCGATTGCCACAAATATCGGCTGATGAAGCGACTCCGTCTCCACGATCGCGTCCAGCTGTGCAAACTCGCTATCCGCGAAGGCTGGATTGAAGCCTGATACCCAGCTTCAGTCCAAACATGAATTTCAGGCCAAACCCTGAGACTATTCAGATGATGCCGTGCAGTGGTCCACCGGAGCGGGCCAGTTCATTCACGCGAGCAGTCATCTGTGGATCTTCGATCAATGGGGGTGCGTGATGCGGCTTAATCCGGGCATCAATCACCAGAGCCCCGCGGCATCCCCAGTGTTTCTGCTCCGAAAATGAATCGATCCCATGAACATCTGCGGCGGGATTGCTGCGGGTAAACGTGACCCACAGGAAATTGTCGAGCGTGCGAGCGGTAAACTCGGCATCGTCTGCGACCACCACCAGACGAAAACGATTTAACAGATGGTCACCGGGGAGCTGCAGCAGCTTATCCAGTCCATGAGCTGGCTCCGAATCATACGCCGGACCGGAAACCACCAAAATTCCGGGAGCTGCCACACGGGCATCGCGGATGGAGTCGGGAAGAATCAATCCTGATGGGATTTCCGTCGGCAGTTCAAAACGTGGCTCTCCTGCAGCGGCAATGACAAGTTTGGATCCCTGATTGAAGCCTGAGCCGGAATAGTCGAGAGTATCAATAGTGGTTTGCGTCTGGAAATGCAGGTCACAGCGCCAGTCCGCTCGAGCCAGCATATGGGCAAAAAACTGCTCCAGATTGTGGCAGTGCAATGCGGTGTCATCTTCCCGAGCGGCAATCCAGAGGTATTTTGCCAGTGAGAGCTGGCCCTGCCCCAGAATCGCATTGGCACAGGTCAGTAACTCCTGAGGCCGACGCTTTGCCGCATACGGCACATAACGCTCACTTCCAATCGCCAGCAGCAGGGGATGCACCCCAGCCGCATCGACCGCGTGAACCTCGTGGACTCCCGGTAATACCGTGGGAATCACCGGACCGGTGATCTCATGGATCAGGTTCCCAAAAGCCGTATCCTCCTGGGGTGGCCGACCCACAACTGTAAAAGGCCAGATGGCTCCCTGCCGATGATAAACCTGTTCGACCTGCAGGACCGGAAAGTCGTGCTGCAGGCTGTAGTAACCCAGATGATCCCCGAATGGCCCCTCCGGCAACTGCCTGTTGGGGTCAATCGTTCCCACGATGCAGAAATCCGCCTCGGCATAAATCGCCGCTCTATCCGGACCGGGAATCATGGGAATCCGGTGTCCGGCCAGGGCTCCGGCAAACATCAACTCAGACATCCCTTCCGGCAAGGGCATCACGGCTGCCAGAGTCATTGCCGGATGACCGCCGACAAAGATATTCACCCGAAACGGTTTCCCGGCCTCCATCGCCCGAGCGTGATGGACTCCAATACTGCGATGAATCTGATAATGCAGCCCGACTTCCCGATCAACCGCATACTGGTTACCGGAAAGCTGAACCCGGTACATACCCAGGTTAGACTGCATCAGGCCAGGCTTTGTGACATCTTCCGAGTAGACCTGCGGCAATGTGATGAAGGCGCCCCCATCTCCTGGCCAGGAAACCAGTTGAGGCAGGTCTGAAATCCGAATCTGATGAGCCAGCACCGGCCCACGTCGGACTTTGCGGGGAAGCATGCGAAGGGCCGCTGGCAGAGCCTTGAAAGCCCCAATCGGATTTTTCAGGGCAGCATTCGGATCCACCTTCAGATTGACCAGTTGCTGAACGGACCTGAGCGTATGACGAAACAGATATCGGGTCCGCTCCATTGTTCCAAACAGGTTCCCCACCATCGGAAACCGGCAGCCCTTCACATTCCTGAAGAGCAATGCAGGCCCTTGAGCCTGATACACCCGCCGCTGAATCTCGGCCATTTCCAGGTGAGGATCTATCGGATGTTCAATCGTCACCAGATGCCCTCCGTCCCGCAGGTCATCAAGACACGCAGACAGAGATCGTCGAGACATTCTGGATTACTCCCCGGTTGGTTTTGTCAGGTAAAGAATCAAGTGAAGTCAATGGAAATAACCCGAGCCCACTCTGACCTCAGTTCAGGCAACGGACCTTCCATTTTAATCTCCCTGATTCCGAAACCCCAGTCAGGAAATCCCGGGAAAAGTATGTTGATCAAATCACTGGCACACAAATTTCCGAGAAACCAGCAGACTGAAGCACTTCAGGTGAGCGGAGGGAACAGAGTTCAGTTGTGAGCCTGGAACAGGTCCGACAAACTTCAAAAAGTTTTCAGGCAGATCATCCGAGTCATCCATCGAGGCATGATCACAGAGGTCCTGAAATTCATCCGCCAAGCAGTGATTCCAGCAGTTGATCTTCCGCAAAGGCTTCGTATTCCGCAGCCGACGGAATGTTGACTGTGACGAGATCCTCTGGAGTTGCCGCAGCAGTCTGTTGAACAGGTGACTGAACCGGTGCCACCCAGCGTCCGGAGAAAGAGTCCCAGTTCACCATGCTCACATCAAACTCGCCCGTACTTGTGTGTTGAGAGTGATATCCAACGTTTGTGGAGAGGAATGATCTGGGAGAATCCCACTTCACCAGCTCTCTTTCGGCAAACGACGATCCGCTCGATTCTGCCGCACGCCACGTACCGTCCAGAGTTTGTGCGATCAGATCTACCCGTTGATCTCCATTACTGTTCCCAACCGAGATACTCGCCCAGCCAGAAGAAATCTCATTCCAGTTCAGCCAGTACTGCATCCGGAATGCCCGGCCATCAGACTCACCAAACCACAGTTTTGACCGATTGAACTGACCGACAACATTATCGCGTCCATCTCCATCAAAGTCCCCCACAAACACGCCATCCAGCGAACCCCTCACAGTCCACTCTGACCAGACAGAACTGATCAACCCTTTTGTTGGCCCATAGGATTTGGCTACCGAAACCGTTCTGCGTTCTCCATTTCCGAGCACGGCCAGCAGGTCATCCCGGTTGTCGCCATTAAAGTCACCAGTCTGGATGAAATTGATTCCATTTTGAACGTCCCACTGGTGCGATTTCAGATACTGGAAACTGGAATTACTGGTTTTGGCGATCCAGACCACACCAGATACCGCAACGATTGCCAGGTCATCACCTTTCAAGCCATCAAAATTGCCAACCACGATCTCCCGGATACCGGAGAAACTCCCGTACTGTCCCCAGAGCCGGTTCTCAAAACTGGTTCCGGTTGAAACAGCCGCCCACCAGTTTCCATGTGTAGCACCCTCAACCTTGAACAATCCAATCAGATCATCCTTTCCATCGCCATTGAAATCACCGACCCGAATTCCCCCGATATCACCTGATCGCCAGGCTCCCCAACGCTCGAGAAAGAAGAGCCCCCGCCCGGAGGCCTCCCCGACCCACCATTCTCCATTCTCTCTCCAAAGAGCAATGTCCTGAAATCCATCCCCGTTAAAGTCTCCGTATTTCACCAGCTGGATGTCGGAAAAGGGCAAATTGCTGGCAAATGTCGGGGAAGCATAAGTTCCAGAGTCATCAGGCAGACTGATCCAGACTTTCCCCTCACTGAATCCGGTCAGTGTGCTGAAGGAGCCATTGGGAGAGACCTGGTCGTTATCCTCAATCTGGACTTGAGTGGTCGCCGACTGATCATATTGCAGCCCGGCGGTAGTCGAAATCACGCTGGCGATGATTGTTTCAATCGGCTCCGGCCGCAGGTCTTCCAGAATCTGAATCTCGATGCTTCCCGAGATCTCTCCTGCAGGAATCGTGATCACAAACGAATCACTGGTATAGTCACTGCCGTAGACAGCATTGCCAGAAAATCGCACGGTCACCTGTTGCTCACCATTCACAGGGCGGGCAGAAGTTGCAATGAGGCTGATGCGGGACTGATTTTCTTCCTGCCCTGTTGCAGCAGAGGTGGACAACGAAACAAACGGAGGCTCGATAATCGAAACCAGGTAGTCCTCAACTTCCCCATCATCGGCCTGACCAAACCAGTCCGTTTCCCCAGCACTCGACAATCTGAAACGGGCCTGGGTTTCCTGTATTTGAGCATCGAATGGAACCTGGTAAGGCATTTCATAAGTTCCATCTCCACTCAAGAGGACTCTCTGGAAAACGGCTTCCGCAGAACCATCGAACTGACCGTTCCCATTGAAATCGATCCAGCCGGATAGTCTGGCACCCTGAGGCGCATTGGAGATCGTGACAGAGACTGAAGCAGGAGTCCCCGGCACCAGTTCCGAGAATTGTACTCCATCATCAAATTCATCTTCGGAGAAGCTGGCATCTTCTTCGATGGTACGCCCCGCTCCGAGTTGAGGACCAATTGCCAGATGCCTGGGTCCATTACTGCCCAGCAGAGTCTGATAGGAATCGGCCGCATCGCCAAAGTCAAAGCCATTAAACTCAACGGCCCCAGCATCCACAGATGCACCTATAATCCGCTGCTCTCCCCGAACATCGAACAGGAGATTATTGTCTGTCGCATAAAATGAATTCCCCAGATTGATCGCCGGACTGGTTGGCAGGAGCGGAAGAAAAGGAATCCCATTCGCTCCAACAGTCAATTCCCCCAACTGAGGATCAAACGGATTCTCGGGCGTACCAATCAGATTACCGTTGGCATCGGGAGTGCGTGCTTCGCTGAGCCCGAAGTCGGAGTTTTCCCCAATGATGGAGTTTTTAATTGAGACGTAGTATCTTCTAATTGCATCAGAGTTGTTTCCATCGAGTGAAGTGTTATTGGCAATTATTGAATTTTGCACAACCAGATAATTAGCTCCCACCTCAGACATATTTGAAGATGAATTAAAATAAACTGTTGTGTTATATAATTGAATGCTATTTGAAACAGTTGCGTATGAAGCCCCAAAATTATTAGTAATCATACAGTTGTATGACTTTAAAGTATTAACGACTCCTATTCCTCCATGGTTATGATGAAACACACTTTCTCTTATTGTTAAAC
>JAGQQT010000340.1 GCA_020426065.1 Planctomycetaceae bacterium
ATCAATAGAAGCGGCATCGCGGGCCAGCTTGAGGCTGTCTCCGGTGTAGTCGGCAATGTCCTGAATCTCGCCATCGACGTAGTAGTGAGCCAGGATTTTGGCCTTTTTTTCCACTTTGAGACGATCAATCTCATCCATCAGATCCAGTGGATCTTCATAAACTCCGGTGCTGTTTTCGATGATGGGTAAGGCCATGATTGTCCCTTCAGTTCTGAAAATGTTGTGCGGGATTATACGACTTTCCGAACCAACGCTCCACCGGGGAATAAAGTGGTGGACGGAAGTTTTCCGGATCCTGACCAGATCCTGAGCTCCGCCCCTTTGTTGACACAATCTGCTCCTCGCTTACGATCCATGCCAGAGATCTGAAATCACCTTTTTTCGGCAAGGACTCCCCCATGCCCGTTTTTACTCACGAGCAACTGTTTCATCTCGGTCAAACGATTCTGCAGGCCGGCGGGGCCAGCGAATCGGAAGCTCAGGTTGTGGCCCAGGAACTGGCCTCGGCCAACCTGGTCGGACACGACAGCCACGGGGTCATGCGGCTGGTGCAATATTGTGATTTTATTCGGGACGGACACATCAAGCCGGGTGTGGTTCCGGAAATCATTCGGGAAGGAGCGGCATTTCTGGTTGTGGATGCCCACTTCTCCTTCGGTCAGGTCGCCTCCTCCTTCACAATGGAACGCCTGCAGACAAAAGCCAGAGACTGCGGAACGGCAAATGCCTTTATCCGAAACTGCAATCATGTGGGTCGACTCGGTTCATACACTGAAGCGGCTGCCAAAGCCGGTTTTGCTGCTTTGATGGCGGTGAATGCTCCCGGTCCGGGTCAGGTGGCTCCGTTTGGAGCGTTGGAACGAAGGATGGGAACCAATCCGATTTCAATGGCGGGCCCTGGTGTTTCTGAGCCGATTGTGCTGGACATGACCACCAGTGCGACAGCGGAAGGAAAATTGCGGGTGGCGTTTCAATCGGGCAAATCGATCCCCGAGGGCTGGATTCTGGACGGACATGGCAATGCCAGCACAAATCCCGGTGATTACTATGCCGAGCCGAACGGCTGCATTCTTCCGCTCGGCGGTCCCCTGGCCCACAAAGGATTTGGACTTTCGGTCATGGTGGATCTGTTCTGCGGAATTCTTTCCGGGAGCGGAGTGGGTCGGACAGACCTGCCACGGGGTGCGAATGGCGTATGGATGGAACTGATTGATATCGATCAGGTTGTGGGGCGTGAGGAGTATGATCGCTGGATCGCCACTTACGATCGACATATCAAAACGGCTGCCAGACGACCGGGAGTGGACTCGATTCTTCTGCCTGGCGAAATGGAGCAGTCGGTTTCGCGGGAACGCCAGCAGACGGGAATCAGTATACCCGATGAAACGTGGCGTCAGCTGAAAGAACTGGCCGGAAAACTGAACGCAAACATCGAACAACTTTGATGGATCCCTGAATTGTGGGAAATCCTTGAGTTTCCGCGCTATTTCCCTTGGGACTCCCGGTTGACGCTTTCCGATCAGATGCTCTATCTTCCGTCATCGACCATGGTGGTCGGTGCACGGAATCTCTGATTTTTCGGTACAAGGTGAACAAATATCAAACCATGAGTGATCTCATTCCTCCCCATGGCGGCGTTTCTGCCCCCGTTTGTCGTACAGTTCCCGCTGCAGAAGTTGAAGCATTCAAGGCCAGCGCAGCGTCTCTCACCAAGTTACCGATGTCTGCTGCTGACCTCTCCAGCGTTTACCGCATTGCCGACGGCACGCTCAGTCCACTTGAAGGTCCCATGGACAAGGCAACCTATGATCGGGTGCTGGACGAGTCGGTCATTGAAAACAATGGCAAAAAATATGCCTGGACCATTCCGATTTCTTTCCCGATCAGTTCAGACCTGGCTGGAAAGATTTCCGCTGGTCAGACTGTCGCGCTCACCTGTCCCAAGGGTGAAATCGTCGGCACGCTCGATGTCACAAGTGTGTTCGAGTGGGACAAGATGCATTATCTGAAATCGGTTTACGGTACGGACCGCACCGATCATCCAGGTGCCAAAATGGTGCTGCAGGGTGATGCCGACATGACTCATCTCGTGGGTGGCAAACTGCAGGCATTGCCTCAACCCAAGAATCCTGTGTTCGGCAAATATGTGCTCAGCCCGGCAGAAACCCGCAAGGTTGTAGCCGACAAAGGCTGGGATGCCGTTGTCGCTTTCCAGACCCGTAATCCGCTGCACCGGGCTCACGAGTATGCTCTGGTGTATGCACTCGAAGTGCTGATTCGCAAAGGCAAAAATGCCGGAGCCGTCCTCAATCCTCTCATTGGTGAAACCAAAGGGGATGACGTCAACGCTGAAATCCGGATGGAAACCTACGAGAAGCTGATTTCTGATCGGGCGATGGGTGACGGCGACAGCGATCCTGCTCTGTGGGGTCCGCGCGGTGAAGCCGTTCCAGATCGGGTGATTCTGCTCGGACTGGACCTCAAGATGTTCTATGGTGGCCCCAAAGAAGCCGTCATGCATGCGATTTATCGCCAGAACTACGGCTACACCAACATCGTGATTGGCCGTAAGCATGCTGATGCCCCATTTGATGATGGCACCGCCATCTGGGGTGATTTCGATGCTCAGGAAATCTTCAACAACCTCAATGGCGACCTGCAGATCAAACCGATCAATGTCGGTTTCGCAGCCTACTATGAATCGATGGGCCGCGTGGACCTGATGGAAAACCACAAGGACGAGAAGCCGGTCTTCATTTCCGGCAAAGACGTCCGGGCAACTCTGCAGAAAGGCGAACTGGTCGATCCTCGCATCATGCGGGAAAGCACTTCGCAGATTCTGGGAGCTGCGATGAAGCAGGGTTAAACCAAAGGGAATAAAAAAGGCCTGTCTCTGGACAGGCCTTTTTTCATGCGCGGTATTGAGCTGGTCTCTCAGCGAATGACCAGTTCAGATTTCCCCAGGGTGTTACTGCCGTCTTCTCGTGGACGGGGGACATAGCTGGGGATTTCGCTTTTGCCAAAGAAGTCGTAGTTGGGTTTCTCATACCCTTTGACATGCTCGGCAACAGTTTCTCCCTGCTTCATGTGCAGCATCATGGGAGCGTAGTTACCGGTGCTGCTTTTCCAGATTTCTTTGCCATCCAGCATGTAACGGGCAGTGCTGATATAGGGCGTGAAGTTCACCTGCTCTTCACCGCCACCAAACATGCGATAGTTGATGGTGCGGGATTCACCACGGGTCACGGAGAGCTCAACGGTTACCGCAGCGTTATCGGTAATTTTATAACCCGCATTCCGCAAGGCATCTTCCAGCGCTTTCTGGCATTCTCCGGCTTTACTGGAATCGTCGAAGCCATTGCTGGTCACCTTCATTTCCGTACCCGGTTGGATGGCAAAATAGGTCCCATCCGAAATGGCAGCGTTGAGAGCCTGATCCGTTTGCGGGTGGGGAAGTTTCACGTTCATCCAGCCAGGTTTCCGATTCCCCCAGTTCGAAACGTAGAACCAGCAATTCCCCTGTCCGCCAATTGCGAAATCGGAGTTCGAAAATTCCCAGAGCTGGATGCGTTTGTCGACATCAACCAGGTTACTCCCACCCACTACCAGCAGATTGTCATCAACCCAGGCCATTGGTTTGAAAGCTGTCATGACAGACAGTTTCATATCTCGATAAAGTTCTCCGGTGGCCAGGTCCCAGACATACAGCTGATTCCCCTGCAGAGCGGCCAGCCGGGTCCCGGCAGCATTGATTGCCAGACTTGTGCCATGCAGATTGGGAGTCGAAATGCTGGCAACAGTTTGGAGTGTTTCCGTATTGAGGAAACAGATTTCTCCGTCGTTATAAAAGATCAAGTGTTTTCCACCGGGACTGACCACCGGGTGGCTATGATTCTTCAGCTTGACCTGTGAGATGGGTGCCACGTCCGGGTAGGACCAGACCACAAGCTCATCATTCTGGCTCAGAGTGATGATTCTGTCTGTTCCCAGAAAAGCAGCCCATTCCACATTGCGGCGGTTATTGTCGCCGTGGAGATAAGGCTTCCAGCTGACAACTGGTTCCAGTCCTTTTTGTCCCAGGGCCAGAACCTGTACTTCCAGATCTCCATTCGAACCGCGGTTAGTTGATTTGAGCAAAATCTGTTTACCACCAGCGGACAGATCCACCGGTTCCCAGTATCCATCAATCGAACCATGGCCGGCAAACCGATCCTTTTCCATTTCTGTCAGCATGATGGTGGTTTTATCCGGATCACGACCAAAACCTGTCAGTGTCCGGGAGAGGACGAAGTGGGTTCTGGCGGAATTCGCCACGGCTCTGCCAAAACGCTCATGGATCGAGCTTTTGTTCGGGAACGGAATGGGCTTGGTATGGTCGGCGAAAGGCATCTCTACAGTGTCTGGCTCATAGGACCAGGACTCTGCAGAAACGGGAACGAGTTCAACCATGGCGGCATTGGTAAAGTTTTCATCAACAACTTTGCCAGCGGTCGGTACGGATTCCTCTGGAAGTGAGGTTGTCGATCCCGATGAGGAACTCGAAGAACCCGACTTCGGCATGAACGGGCTATCAGACTTTGTTTTTGACTTGAAGGGATTGTCGTCCTCGGCCATCCGTTTTTTGATCGAGCGAATGGCTATCTGATCCCCCAGGCTCAGCTTGTCCACCTCGATTTCAACTTCGCTGTTATCTTCCAGCTTGAGGGTCACTTTCCCATCCGTCTCGGCAACAAAGCGAGCCTTGATTTCATACGAACCGGAACGGTCTTTCCAGGTTCGCAGTTCTTCTTCGGCAGATGCCTGGAAGGAGCACTGCAGGCACAGACTCCATACGAACAGCACAGACAGTACTCGACATGCTGACACGTCGCTTCCCCTTATCTTAAGGACAAACCACAGATGAAGTGAGTTGGATACGGATCCAGTAATTCAGGAAAATCGGGTGAAATTTGCAGTCGGGAGCGTGAGAAGGGCTCGGATCGCTGCAACAGACAAGCTAATCGTCAGCCCGATTCCGGTCAACTCATCAGT
>JAGQQT010000341.1 GCA_020426065.1 Planctomycetaceae bacterium
TCTGGATCCAACCCGTCGGCAATCGACAAGGTGGCAATCCGATGATAGGTACAATAGCTGTCAAACCGGGGAACCGGCTTTTGCCGCTGCACTCCATCCACAGTGATCATAACCTGGCCGCCATCTGGACCGAGCAGGTCATAGAGTTTGGCCGTCGATCCGCGAAACTGAAATGTCAGTTTCGCTCCGGGTGTCTCTGCTTCCCAGATGGTCCCCATTCGTTTACCAAAGGCTCTGGCGAGTGAAGCCTCATCGGACAGAGGTTTCCATTCCTCGGTTACCATACTCGCCTGAATGGGTACCATCTTGGCGGATTCCCAGTGATCATTGACCAGAGGGGTCGTCAGTTTGGACTGATGATTGACTGGCTGAGAGGTTTCAGCCAATTGTTGAATGGCCTGAGCCACCAGATCGGTATAAATCTGATGCCCGGCATCGAGTGGGTGAACCCCATCTTTGGAAAAGTGAATCACATCGGATGCAGGAGCATCCTCAGCCTGAAAGACCAGTTTCCCGGCCCGCTCCAGTTCCACCACTTTTAAGGCAAAATTGATCGAGGGGATCCCATAATGATCGGCCAGAATTTCCATGGCTGAAGCGGCCCTGGGGCAAAAGCCTGTCCGGAGATCTTCCTCATAACCGACTCGGTAAGTATAGACAAAACAGATATCGGTCTGTGGATTGGCTTCCCAGGTTTGACGGACAATCCCTTCCATTGCCTTCCAGATTCGATCAGCTGATGCCCCGCCATCGTTGACCGCAAACTCAACAAACAGGAGATCCGGTTTGTATTGCAGGGCATCGCGCTGCAGTCGGAAGACACCAAGGTCACTGCCGGTTCCTCCAATGGCGGCATGAATTTCCTGAACATCAGCAGAGGGATAGTTCTGGCTAAACCATTCCCGTGTTTGCACGCGCCAGCCATTGGCCGCGGTAATGGAACCACCCAGGTAGGCAATCCTGACTGGCCCACCCTGCCGCAGTTTGTTCAGGACATTTCCCAACCCCTGTCGGGGCCGGATGAGTTCGGCTTTCACAGGATGATACTCGGGAGTTTCTGCCTGCGTAACATGGGATTCGCAGAACAGAAACAGGAGAGCGAGTCCCCAGAGGAAAGCTGGGTGTCGGCATAAACTTTTCATGGGTGAACTTTTCGTTTGAAATCAAGGAATGAGAACCACACTCAGATTACCTGATTGACGAAAGAATTTCGATGCCCCAAACATCTTCACACCTCAGGGAGAGTGAAGGGATCCCAATAAGCTCAGCCCTTTCAATTCTCATCAGCAGAGTCACCGTATTCGTTCAGGCATTGCGATTTCAGGATGGAGCCCCAAGTCTCCGAGCGTTGCTGACATCTGGAAATCAATTATCATAATTGCTGCATCAAAATCTTCTGATAGAAATGGTGAAGCACATGCTTTGGAAATCCCCTCTCCTCCTCATCATCAGTCTCGTGGGAATCCTGCTGCAGAGCCTGAACACGACTCAGGTCTTTGCCCAACCGACTCCCACGGTGATTGAAGGAGTCGAACTCGGGCCCTATCTGTATGAGACAAAACCGGATGATCCGGCATTTCAAAGTTTCAATCCCCGTCTCGCCCCCAAACCGGGGCCTCTACTGTTGAGGAAAAATGATCGGCTGGCCATCTGCGGCGATTCGATAACCGAGCAGAAGATGTATTCGCGTCTGATCGAAACTTATCTCATTGCCTGCATGCCTGAGTTGAACATCTCTGTCCGCCAGTACGGCTGGAGCGGGGAGAAAACGGATGGCTTCCTGCGGAGAATGGATCAGGATTGCCTGACCTTCGAACCAACCGTGGCTACGCTCGCCTACGGGATGAATGACTCCCGTTATCGCCCCTTCGATGTCACGAACGGCCAGTGGTATGCCGATCATTACACCGCAATCGTCAGGCGTTTCAAGCAGCACAATGTCCGGGTTGTGGTTGGTTCCCCCGGCTGTGCGGGGAAGATTGCGGAATGGGTCAAAAGCCGTTCTGGCAATCTGGAACAACATAATATTCATCTGTGTGCACTGAGAGATATCGCGATGGGCGTAGCTGAGCGGGAGAACGTCCGCTTTGCTGATATCTTCTGGCCCATGTACCAGGCACAGGTGCTGGCCCCAGCTCAGCATCATGCCACTGCAGAGAAAGCTTATCTGGTCGCAGGCCAGGACGGGATTCATCCGGGCTGGGCCGGCCAGGTCATTATGGCATGGACATTCCTGAGAAGCCTTGGACTGGACGGAAATCTCGGACAGCTGACGGTTGATCTCAGTAATGGCCAGGCAACCGGATCAGATGGTCACAAGGTCGATCAATTCAAGGACGCTGTCATCACGGTCACCAGTACTCGATATCCGTTTTGTGCCCGGGGTGAAGTTGATGATTTCAACTCGATTCGTTCCGGAATGACACTGATCCCGTTTAATGATGATCTGAACCGCTTCCTGCTCACCGTGAAGACACCCCAGGCAGGAAACTATCGAGTCACCTGGGGAGAACATTCCCGTGAATTCTCCTCAACTCAACTGGCAGAAGGGATCAATCTGGCGGCGGAATTCCCTGAGAACCCTTTCTGCGAAGCATTTGAACGGGTCTCAGAAGCAGTCGGCAAGAAGCAGGCCTACGAAACCGAGCAGGTCAAAAAAGTATTTCACGGACCTGAAGCACGAGATGACTTCAATTCTGTGGTCGAAAAGACGGAAGAGATCCGCAAACCACTCGTCGAAGCCATTGAGCAGGCCATGCAACCCGTCACACATGTGCTGAAGATTGAGGCGGTGAATTGAGTGTCATCCTTTGCGGACTTGGCGTCAATTCTATTCAGGTGTGGCAGGTAGCTCTGCATAGCCGGAGGCCTGCTTTCCAGTTCGTTCCAACTGGGCAACGTTCCGGGGAACCAGTTGCAGTCCATCGATTACGACGATTCCATTGGCATTTTGATTGGTAATTGTAATCTGCAACGGGCTGCCGGATTCGATTCTGAAGATCCCCAGGGATTGTGGAACCCGATTGACCAGGCACGGCTTCCGCTGATCAACCGTGACAGATTCCTGCAGGTTTTCATGTTGAAGAGACACCTTCGTTTTCGATGAACGATTGGAATGGGCCGTGTAAAGCAGGCGGACTTCATAATCGTCTGTATTCGGTACATTCAGCGTGAAGGTTGCAGACTTCATCCCCTGCCCCTGATTTCCGTCGTGACGGTATTGAGTTCCGAGTGGTGAAGGAACCGATCCGCTCACTGTCCAGGCCCCCGTGTACTGCGCCGCATCATCATCCAGTACAATTCCAGCTAACTGCTCTGGTCTGGTATAGACTCTGACGGAAACCTTTTCATCGGAAGTCCACTGCAGTACCTGACCATCCTTCAGAAGCTGAGCTTTCAGCAAGTTGTAATCCACCTGCTGAACGGAAGTTTCTGCATCCATCGCCAGACAGGCAGCGGTTGCTGCGGATTGACTGGTGACCATAAATACCGGTTCCATGCGAATACTGCTAAAGGCGGTGTGACTGGCTGATAAGGCAAACGTGACAAACAGGTTGCTACATTCACTCTGCCGGGGGACGATCGCTCCATAGGCAATTCCATAGGGTCCAAATCCACCTCGACCGGTAGCCGTTTTCCCTTCCCGAGTCACAACGCCATCTTTTACAATGCGTCGGATTTCATGTGTGTCGGTGCCGTAAGAACCCAGGCCAATGGGATGAGGATCAATCTCACGGCCAAACGTGTGATGTTCGGTCATGACCAGATCAGATACCATCCGCCGTCCTTCCCGGATATAAACCTGATGCGGCCAGCCAGCGTGATCGACAAATTCATCTTTTGGAAATCCGAACCTGCGAATGTCATTCCGAACACTTTCTGGCACGCGCGAATCGGTTGACAGAAAATAAAGCAGGCCTCGATGGTAGTTTTCCAGCGTCTGGGCCAGATTCTGCCGTTCTTCATAGCTTGCTTCCGGCCAGGTCCAGCTCAAGCCGGGAAGGTTCCCGCCGAAGGTTGCCGTATTGAAATCCCATTTGTGATTGGGAAGCGGGTCATGTTTGCTGAACCAGCGGAGATCCATCTGATCGCCATTGGCCAGGCAGGCTTCAATAAACCGAACAATCAGCTCGTAGTGGTCAGGATTGTAGTCCTCAGGTGGACTGATCGGGATCATATTTTCCGGATCAGTGGTCATGCATAACCGAAAGCAATATGCCTGAACTCCCGGAGCAGGCTCCCCGGGATTCCCCGGCTCACCTTCGTTGATGAAAGGGAGCAATCCACTGGAAGGATTTCCCTTGATGACATATGGGTCGAGCGGAAAGTCGCGGTCCCAGACCCCCTGCCCCCCCGGAACGCGGCCGTTGGAACCGGGCTGCTTGTGCCCCGTTCGTGGCTGATAGTTTCCAGTATAGTGAATCCCGTTGTACTGCTCTCCGTATTTGTCGTTCCCTTCCCGCATGAGTGTGTAGCTGACCCCGGCGGCGGCCATCAGGTCTCCCTCATATGTGGTGTCGAGAAACATCCGGGCACGAATCACTCGCCCATCTTCCAGAATCAAATCTGTGATCTGCTTTCCTTCCAGCTGGACCTTATTCAACCGGGCATTCTTCCAGACATCCACTCCCGCTTCACGGACCATCTCTTCAAAGACGAGTTCTGCAACGTGCGGCTCGATCGAATATGCTCCCCCCGTTGCCGGACCGCCATGCCCTCGGAACGGCTGATCCCAATCCAGCTGTTTGCCGTAACGGGCTACCAGGCGGGTAAAGTATTCGCGAGCCAGTCCTCCCACGCTACGAGGGTCACCAATATCGACCGCACTGAGTCCACCGGAAGTCATGCCCCCCAGATGTCCCCCCGGCTCCAGGAGAATCACCCGCTTTCCCATACGAGCCGCCTGCACGGCGGCAACTACACCTCCGGAGGTTCCTCCGTAAATACAGACATCAGCCTCCGTCGTTTCCCGAACCCACTGCTCATTCAGCCGGGCAACCGTTAACCGTCCAGTCCGATAGTTGCTTTT
>JAGQQT010000342.1 GCA_020426065.1 Planctomycetaceae bacterium
GCAGAGATAAACAGGACAAGATGGATCGGACGCGTGTACCGCAGCCTGAAACGGCTTCGCCGCCCAGAATTCTTCCGGGCCACCCTGCGGAGTAGATACCAATTCCCTCTCCGCAGGCAACTCCTGATCTCACTTCCCGATGCAGTACAGGTAATGCTGCGACCTCAACAGGAGTTGATTTCCGAGAACCGCCGGGCTGGCATCGAAATTGGTTTCATCACCCAGATCATTTGTGGCCAGCAGTTCATACTCCGGCTTTGCGGCCACCACGAATGTTCGACCGTTCCGGGTGATGTAATAAATCTTGCCGTCCGCCAGCAGAGATGAGGCATAGATTTGCCCCGCTCGCGGTAACCGCTCTTCGTAAACCAGGTTTCCAGTGGCAGCTTCCGCACAGTAAACCACACCGAGATTATCATTGGCCCAATACAGGTAACCATCCTGATAAACGGGCGAGCTGACATTCGAGCCTTTCTTGCTCGTCCATAACCGATGCGTGGCTGTGACATCGCCCCGCCCGCCCGTTTTCACGGCCAGCGAAGCGGTGCCAGAGCGGCCTCCCAGAAAATAAACCACTCCCTCACCAGCCACCGCACAGGGAACCATGTACCAGGTGATGTCGGTTTCGCAGGTCCACAGTTCATCGCCGCTGCGCGGATAGTACGCTCGAATCCGCCCGTGCGTGGCGACTACCAGTTCGTCTTCACCGGACCCGGATTTTACAATCAGTGGTGTGTTCCACGCTTCATTGATCTGACCGGCCCGCCATTTCTGCTGACCTGTTTTCCGGTCAAACGCAATCAGCGATTCGCTTTCCACGCTCGCATTCACAATCACCAGATCTTCAAACAGGATGGGCGAGGAACCCGTTCCCCAGCCGTGCGTCTTGTCGCCCACTTCCGCCTGCCACACCGGCTCGCCAGCGTGGGTAAAGGCCTGCAGTCCGGACTTCCCGAAAAACACATAGACGTGATCCGCATCCGCAACGCAGGAGTTGGCCGCGTAGCCATGATCGCGAATGCTGCTTTCTTCAGGCTGCTTTGCCGGAACGGCACGATCCCACAGAAGCTTGCCATTTGAACTGTCCAGACAGAGCAGATGCCGGGTCAAATCCTCAAGATTCCCCTGATCTTCCCGGGGAACCAGGTATCCGGTGTAGGATGTCAGATAAATATGATTGTCCCACACAATCGGACTGGAAGATCCCCCGCCCGGCAAGCGTGTCTTCCAGGCAATGTTGTTTTCCATCCCCCATTCCCGGGGCAAACCTTTTGCCGCACTGGTCCCATCTCCCAGCGGTCCCCGAAAGCGGGACCAGGTTTCCTCCCCTTTGTTGAGCGAGACAAACGCGCCAGTGCTATCCAGCGGACTGCTCTGCTGATCCGCAGAAGACTCCGTCAAGGGAGCCTGCCCGTTACAGGAAGTACAGAACAACCCCACCCACAGCAGCAGAAACATGCGGCACGCACGATTCATGGAACCATCTCCTTGTTATGTTGACCAACTGCCAATGGTGATACCCGATCCACACCCGAGTTGACAAGCAAATCTGCTGAACAGTGACAGAATTGTCTCTGCTACTGAAGCATGTGGCCAGTCATGTTGTTCATTGGTAGCCTTCCTGGACTGAACATTACCCTTTGTTTCCATTTGATGTTTGCCTGAATGCGGGAAATGTGAGAGTTACGGCATCGCAAACAATCTTGGTGGGATCACTAAGTGAAGGATTAAAGTCAAGGACAACACCGCTATCCAATTCAAGTACTCTACGATCAAAATAAGTGACGTGCCGATAAACCACCTTGTTGGCCGAAAGGACTGTGATGATTTCCTGTTTTGTCAACGGCGCTGGGCAGTCAAAAATCCATGGATCAACTTGAATGAGCTGATTCTGAAAGTGTCTGTCTGATCGATTGCCATGCATGGAGTGGTTTTGGATATACATCACCACATTGTCAAAAAACGCGATTTCATACGTTCCATACAGAAAAAAAGTGAGTCCATCAGACTCCACGTATCGCTGCGTGGGCTGCCCGAGATGATTGATTACCTGATCCGGATGTGTATCCTCCTGAATACCACCAAATTCACCAGTCAGAAAAAAGTCTCGCAGGGATATGATCTTGAGCATTTTAAAATGATGAAATCAAGTTAACTAACATTATCAAGATAACTTCCGCAGCCGAGTGGCGGAGGGTTTGCTTTACTCAACGCCAGCAACTCTCGTACATGTGATATTGCTGTCGCGTTATTTATTTCGATAAGAGTCCACGTTCGAGAAAGACCTCGAACGATTTCGACACTTCATAAATGCCACCAGCATTGTGGTCCTCAACCAGTATTCTTCCAGTCGTCGTCTCGATTCCAAACGGATTGCCAGCTCCGTCCCAGCCAATTACGAATACGCCATCCATTGTCCACCCGTTTTTGATTGCGCTTTCTGCCGCGAATTTCCGGTGTGTGTCGGGCAGTTCATCAATTCCATCAACCCATTCGCTGCCGATGGTGCCTCCGCCACAATGCATGAGGAACCAGCGGAAGTCACCAGGAATTGGACCGAAGGTAGATTCAAATTCCTTCAGTTGTGCTTCGGTGGCAACTGCGTACTTACATCCGTCAGGGAGTGCAGCAAAGGTATTGACAATGAGCTTGCGTTTGGATTCATCCATGCTTCACGCACCGTATCTAAAGCGAAAGATCTATCTGGCAATCAGAAGTTGAATTCGTATGCAACGGGAATCGATTTTCTTCCATACACGCCAGATCATGGATGATTTGATAAATGAAGTGTGTCAATCATTGAACAATGCCTTCATTGAGTTGTGCCCAGACAAGATTGAAGACAATACCAATTGCCATGCTACACTATCGTAGTCTTCACGTAATACGTTACCCCTCATCCTAACCTTCTCCCCACAGCAATGCTATTGCTCTTCACAACCCACAGCGTGGGGAGAAGGGACTTTCGGGGTGCTGATTGCGAAAGGGGCACCTCTTATTTATCGAACGATGCTTATGATGTCCCCTCTCCCCTGCGAGACGCTGGCCTGAGTTCTTTAAGGTTCTTCAGGGGAGAGGGTCAGGGTGAGGGGATGCTATGCCTTGCCTTGTCATCACTTGTTCTTGCTTCTCCCCTCCGCTTCATTTGTTTGTGGGAAATCTTCTGAAATCATTGAGCTGAAAACTTGTGTCAACCAGCCGTCTGATTTCGGTTCGTCAGGGAAACTGGTAGTATTTCCTCTCTCTGTTCTGGATTTTGGTTTCTGGTTGATCAGGGCTCAACAAGTGCGATACGAATGCGACTTCCGGTTTGGTTATGTCATTCTGCTGGTCTCGGCTGGCTTGCTGGTTTCGTCGGGATCGGCGGAGGCACAGCTGGTTCGGGCGGAGGGGTTTTTCAAACGATACTGTCTGGACTGCCATCAGGGAGCGGAGGCGGAGGCCTCGCTCGACCTGAAAGCATTGCCGGTGGAGCTGGCCGATCCCAAGAACTTTGCCCGCTGGGAGCAGTTATATGATCGGGTTGCCCAGGGGGAGATGCCGCCGAAAGATGCTCCCCAGCCAGCTTCCCCGGAACGTCAATCGTTTCTGGATGAACTGTCTGGAAAGCTGACTGCACAGCATCAGTCTGTGAAAGGGACCGTGCTCCGTCGGCTGAATCGGCGTGAGTATGAGAATACGCTGAATGATCTGTTCGGCACGCAGGAGCGTCTGGCCAGTCTGCTCCCTGAGGATGGACGCACTCACGAATTTGACAACGTGGGAGCGGGCCTGGGAATTTCGATGGTCCATCTGGAAACCTATATCAAGGCGATGGACCAGGTGTTGAATGCCGCCATCGTTTCCACAATCGATCGCCCCGCAGTGCAGAAGATTGAGGCCTCCTTTAAGGGATCGTCTGAATCGGAGCGGTTTGTTGGTTCCGTCTGGAAAGAACTGTCGGATGGTTCGATCGTCCGCTTTGAAGGGGGTGGTTATCCCTCCGGCATGATGCGAGGTTCCAACATCCGTGACCGGGGACGTTATCGGGTCACGGTACGCGGCTATGCATATCGTTCCCCGGCAGCGATTTCGTTTTCCGTAGAGGGGACTTCCTTTGCCCGGGGTTCCGAGAAGCCGGTGTACGGTTTCTTCTCGTTTGAACCGGGCACTCCCGAACAGGCTCCGCAGGAAATCACATTTGAAGCGTTCATTGAAACCAATTACATGCTGGCGATTGAGCCGTACGGAATTTCCGATCCGGAACGTTACAAGCGGAAGACTGTGGATGAGTATGAGGGACCGGGACTGGCAATCCATTCGGTCACTCTCGAAGGCCCGCTGATTGAGGAGTATCCCACTCGCGGACATCAGTTGCTGTTCAGTCAACTGCAGCGCGAGGAGATCATGCCCCGCAATCCACGGGATCGGGAACGACCTTACTATCGACCGCAGTTCAATGTCACTGCTCAGAATCTCGATCAGGATGTCAACGCCGTGTTGACCGAGGTAGCCACCAAAGCTTTCCGCCGACCTGTTCGGGCGGAGGAAGTTCAACCTTATCGAAAACTGTTTGATGCTGAGTATCAGAAAGAGAACAATCTGGAACAGTCATTGCGGACAGCCGTGATCGCACTGTTCTGCTCGCCAGATTTTCTCTATCTGCAGGAACCTGCCGGGCCGCTCGATGATTTTGCCGTGGCCTCAAGGCTCTCTTATTTTCTGAATCGGACCGCTCCGGATGCAGAGCTGCTGAAAGTTGCAGCCGATGGGAAGTTGAAGAATCCTCAAGAACTGCAGCTGCAGACATTGAGATTGCTGAAACATCCCCATTTCAGTCGCTTCATTACCGATTATTGCGAGAACTGGCTGAATCTGCGGGAGATGGATTTTACCAATCCGGACAACTCCCTGTTTCCGGAGTTCGACAGCTATCTGCGTTATTCTATGCCACTCGAAACGGAAGCCTTCCTCCGCGAGTTAATTGAAGGCAACCATGGCATCCGGAACCTGGTGGCCTCCGATTTTGCCATGCTCAACAGTCGACT